>NZ_JAHRFC010000018.1:0-104322 GCF_020883015.1 Microcoleus sp. CAWBG640 | reverse complement strand
TTACGATAATTTCGGCGATCGCCTGTATTATCCTCATAAGTTGGCTGCACGTCAAATACTTTTCTCCCGCACGAGTCAACATCACAAATTCGCAGCCCGGTCTCAAAATTTTATCCCATAACCTCGGTTGGTATACCACACAATCGCCAACTTTAATTAAACTAATTGAAAGGGAAAAACCTGACATTATCTTTCTACAAGAAATCGTCGAGAAGCATATCGAAAGAGCTTTCACCTGGTTAAAAGTAGACTACCCCTATCAAATTGGCATTCCCCCAGTAGGGATTCTCAGTAAATATCCAATTGTATCCAGCGAAATATTGAACTTAGCTGGTCATCCAGAAACCCAGCAGCGAGCAATTATTAACTTCAACCAACAAGAGATAGTCATTTATAATATGCAAGCCACAGGACCCTGGTTTCGGAAATCTAAAATATTGCCTTTAGTCAGAATTCCTGTTTACAAATATGCCAAACGCGCTCCAGAAATTCAAGATTTAGTAGAGCGAGTCCAGACAGAAACTTTGCCCGTAATTGTCGCGGGTGATTTTAATATGACAGAGGAAACTCAAGATTACGACAATGTGCAAAAAGTCCTGCTGGATTCTTTCCGTAAATCTGGATTTGGTTTTGGTTTTACCTGGCCTCACGGTTGGCAACTTAAGTTCTTGATTAAAAGCTTGAATTGGAAATTAAATTATCCTGTTTGCCGGATTGATTATATTTGGTATTCAAAGCATTGGGGTGCTAAATATAGTTCAGTTTTAGAAGCAACAGAGTCAGATCATTTGCCCATAGCAGCCGAATTAGTTTTGTTACAATGAATTTGAGTCATATAGCAATCCTAAATCATTTGTGAATTTCTTACTCCCTCCCCTTAATAAGGGGAGGGTTGGGGTGGGGTAAAAAACTTTACGACTCCTGCAAGGACTGCTATATGTTAATATAAGTATTAGGTGAAATGCTTAACCCTAATGCCTACTAATGCCCAGCTAGAGAGTTTATATCGCATCTGTTATCAATTGACCTATACAATGCTTCAGCCCATCCATCTTATTTGTGTTGACGATCGCACTCATAACGTGTACATATTGGCTGGCTACGATGAAGAGCTTGAGTTCCAAATTTTACCAAATGGGGAGTTTGCTGATGAGCCAAGTTAACTATAATGCAATGTCTAACTCTGAATTGAAACAGTATTTTCTAAAACATCGTGGAGATAGAGCAGCTTTTCAGGCGTACCTAGACAGAATCAATCAGCATCCGCTGAGGATTATTGCAAGTCCCGGCGATCCAGATTTTGATGCGAAAGTTCAAGCTGCAATCCGTCGAAAATTAGAAGCAGCAAGAAATAGCAGCAGGTGAATAAAGCTAGGAATACAGTAGTGCCGTATCCCGTATTTCATCCTACTTTTACCAGTAAAAAATTAACTCAGCACCGGCGGCAATCCCACCTCTTGCGGCCGCACAAATTTGCCACTAAAACTAATAGCTTTACCTTCAAAAGTTCTCGCTTGGGCAACTGCTTGCCGCAAATGAGCCCGATCCATATCGTCCTGAATTCCCGCTACCAAATATACCATTAACTTCGCCGCTAAATCCTTCCCAGAAACTAGCATTCGCTTTTTATTCGGATCGTACAAAATCCCGTACCACGCAGACTCAGGATTGTCCATGTGGCTGAATCCTTCATCCACATCGAATCTGCGGAGTTTGTCAAAAGTTGATTTCAGTGACAGTTTTTTTCTAAAAGTGAGAATTCCTAAAGCATTAGCTAAGGCAATTTGACCGACTGGACGAAACAAAATATTGCCCTCACCCCCCGGTTTTTCAAAACTAAATCGGCGTAATTCTGCCGTTTCTTCGCCACTTTCAATTCTTTGATAGCTGGGCAAAGTTGCTAAATTATCGAACAGTTTCCTAAACTCTTCAATGCCATTTTTTAGTTCCTCTTCTTCGGGACGCATGGGAATCAAACCTTTTTTCTCCGGCTTCCAATGGGGGAATTTGTATTCTAAATACCGTTCCGACATATCTTGCAGGGCTTGCAATGTAGTGAGTACAGTTGATTTGGCTGCGACGGTGGCGCTGTCCCAATTGACGCGGGGGTTTCTACTATCTTGCTCTTTTAATAACGGATGGGTGACGGCAATTTTGCGGGCGCAGATTGCAAATCCATTATCCTCATTTAATAAGGCTAATTGGCCCTGACTCAGCGTCACCGCCATTAAGTTAACGTGGACAAATATCGATCGCACTCGCCGTTGTGCTTGCTGTCGCGTTTCCCCAGCCACCACCGCCGGAATAAACTCAATCCCGATTTTTTCCTGGGCTAAATCGCAGACTTTTTCGGGGTCTACTTGATATTCTTCGGCTAAATCTTCCAGGGTAATTGCCGCGCCGACTGGTTTTTTGTTTTTGTTATATCTTTGCAGGATTCCGGTTTTAATTAAAGTCATCAAACCTTGAACTCCCATCAATCGATGCTGGCCGTCTAAGGCAAAAATTGAAATTTTTTGAGAAACATTCAACAGCCCTAAATTTTGGTTTTTATCAAAGGATACGAATTCCGCAGCCGATTTAGTTGCGACTTTATTTTTATCCCATTCATCGGCTAGAGGATTGTCTACCCACGGGGGACTGATTACCACTAAAACTGCGGGAAATTTGTGGGATTTGCGGGCGGCTAGATATTGAGTGAGGGCGGCTTGGCGGGACCAATCTAGGGGACGCTGGATGATTTCATCGATGGTTTCGTCGTCGCGGAGGATGTTGTTAGTTTGGAGGTCGAATTTGTGGCGAAAAAGTGGCATTTGGGAGGCGAAACGCACGCGGGAATCTAACCATTCTAGGGTGACTGAACCGATGTAGGCTTCGCTGTTTCCCATTTGGGTTTTTTGGACGAAAATGCGATCGTCTTTTCCTAGGTAATTATCTAATAACAGTGCGATTTCTTGGCGATCGCTATTTTCTTTTTCTAATATCTTATTAACAAGCTCATCCGCTGGGTTAGTTTTCATTGGCGGTTTTTATATAAATATGGTATTTTTTCAAAAAATATCACGTTTAAATTTTTGTGTCAATGATTGTTTTTAAAAAAATATTGTGAAATACTTAATTTATCTGGAGCGAGGGTCAGCACATATCACAAATATAAACTCAAGTCAATAAGTATTAATTCTTAATTTGTCTGCCCGATACCCAATTCTAAATTATGTCTACTCTTTCTTTTGAATACATTTTGCCGGTCATCCGGGGAATTCAAGGGGGCCGCGAATATTATGTTTCGATGTGCCCGGTGCGTTTTTTGCCCAAATTGTTCCCCTTTGAATCTGAAGATTTGCCACCGGAAATGCGGGCTAGTCGTACCCTGAATCAAAGTCGGATTCCCGAAATAGCTGATTATTTGGTGAGGAATTCGACAAGTTATACTTGCGGGGCGATCGCCGCTTCGATTGATGCGGATATTACGTTTGAAGCGGTGGGAAATGAGGGACAAGAACGGAAAATAGGCTGCTTGCGGGTGCCGATGGATGCTAAGTTTACGATTAATGATGGACAGCATCGTAGGGCGGCTTTTGAAATGGCTTTGCAGCAAAATCCGCAGTTGGGATATGAGACGGTGGCGCTGATTTTGTTTCTGGATATTGGATTGGAGAAGTCACAGGAAAGGTTTGCTGATTTGAATAGTTTTCAGGTGCCTTTGGAAGCGTCGCTGAGTTTGCTTTACAATCATCGGGACGATCGCGCGCGGTTGGTGAAGGCGGTGGTAAAGCAGGTTGAAGTTTTCCGCTGTTTGACTGAGATGGAGAGGGGGATTTTGAATGGGCGATCGCCCAAATTGTTTACCCTGAGTGCGATCGATCGTGCTATCATGGCTTTGCTGTCTAATATTGAGGCCAGCCAACAGGCAAAACCCTCTCGTTACCGCGCCACAAAACAGGAAAAAGAGGCAGAGTTTGTTCAAAAAATACAACTAGCGGTTAGTTATTGGAATGCGGTTACCAGTTTTATTCCCGATTGGCAGTTGGTTTTGCACAAGCAAGTTGCAGCGGGGGAAATACGGCGGGATTTTGTGCATTGTCGTAGTGTGGTGCTGGAGAGTTTGGGGGAAGTTGGCGCGAGTTTGCGATCGGTTTTTCCTGAGAGTTGGGAGGAACGTTTGGCCCTTTTGCGCGATGTTGATTGGTCGATTTCTAATCCTGATTGGGAAGGTGGGATTTTGTTGAGAGGGGGGATTTCTAAGTCGAGGGCTAGTGTGGGTTGGATGAGGGATTATTTGAAAAATCGGTTGGGTTTGGGAACCGCTGAGGGAGCACGGGCGGGACGCCCGTGCCACAATCAAGGTGGATAGCTATCTAATTATCTGGGGTTTAAATGGAAAAATTAAGTTGAGTTTGTTGATACCCACTGAGGTGTGAGGTTTTTGCCTCATGTTTGAGCAGTGCTGTTTTTAAATTTGTGTTAAAAATAGTGTAAGATGTCAGGTTTCATTGTATTTATTCAGAGGAGGAGGAAATGACTACAGCACAGGAGTCAGTCAATAAAAATTTAGCTTATTATTGTAAATGTTTTGCCAACCTTAATGTGCACAGTACACGGGAACGGGGTGAGGCTCACTATAAGCCAATATTACTTTTGTCAATAATTGACTTAATCGCTCAAGGCATAATTAATGAAAATAAAATTTATGTGTCCGATAATTTGATTAAAACATTTAATAACTATTGGAATGTTTTAGGTTCGGAGTCTTACAAGGGTGGTTTGTATTATCCATTCATTCATCTGAGAAGAGACGGTTTTTGGCACATAACATACCAGCCCGCATTTGATGGGCCAAAACCTAAAACAATAAACAAGTTAAGAGAAGCGGTAGAATATGCAAATCTGGATAGTGAATTATTTAATATACTGGCAGAACCAAATTCTAGAGCCGAATTAATAGACACACTGGTAGCTGTCTGGTTTTCATCTAACAGGAAGGCTATCGAAGAAATTTTGGAAGTCAATCAAAATTTTATAAATGTTGCAGAGGAAGAAACAGAAATATTAGAGGAAGCAGATGATTTAGACAGAGAACCTAGGTTTTATTTAAGAAAATCTGCTGTCAGAAATGCTTTTTTTAGGAAAGCAGTAGTACATATATATGATTACAAATGTGCATTTTGCAGATTAAAAGTAAGAAGAACACTCAATCAAAACATTGTAGATGGCTCACATATTAAGCCATTTTCACAGTTTTATGATAACCAAATTAATAACGGCATATCATTATGTAAAAATCATCATTGGGCTTTTGACCAGGGTTGGTTTGCGATAGATGATGATTACAGAATTATCGTAGCTAGTGACTTAGAAGAGGAATCTCCGAATGCTAAACCCATGAAAGATTTTCAGAGTGAAACTATTCTGTTGCCAACTTCTGAAAGATATCTACCAAGACTTGAATCACTGCACTGGCATCGAGTGAATGTATTTAGAGCTTAATTAAGTAATATAGGTAAAAAAAATGACCGAAAAACAGCAAATGCAACTATTTCCACCGATCCCGAACCGCACGCTTCCTGAGTTAGTAAAAGATATAGAAAAGCTAACTAAAGAAATTCAATATATTTATTGCTCCGAAAATATACCTTTTGTTATTGGTTGGAGTGGAGGCAAAGATAGCACATCAGTTTTGCAACTTGTTTGGTATGCGATCGCAGCATTGCCACAAGAACAAAGGACAAAAAAAATATATGTAATTACCACAGATACACTGGTAGAGAATCCAATAGTGTCTGCTTGGGTACGCAAGTCATTAGAGCAGATGAAGTCTGCTGCTAAAGCACAGCAGATTCCCATAGAACCTCATTTGCTTTATCCAGATATCAAAGATACTTTCTGGGTTAACTTGATGGGAAAAGGCTACCCATCACCGAGACATGGATTTCGCTGGTGTACTGAACGCCTGAAAATCCTTCCTTCTAATCGGTTTGTTCGTGATGTGGTGAGAATCAATGGAGAAGTGATTCTTATATTAGGTACTCGTAAAGCTGAAAGTATTAAACGTGCTGTTTCAATGGAGAAACATGAAATAGGTCCACTGAGTGACCGTCTCAACGATAATTCTAGTTCAATTAAGTCTATGCTTTATCATAGTCCTAGTCTGCCTAACTCTCTAATTTATAGCCCTATTGAAGACTGGCGAACTGATGAAGTTTGGCTTTACTTGATGCAGTGGGAAAACCCTTGGGGCAACAACAATAAAGATTTATTTAGTATGTATCGTGGTGCGACAGCAGACAATGAATGTCCTTTAGTTGTCGATACTTCCACTCCTAGCTGTGGCAGTTCTCGCTTTGGTTGCTGGGTTTGTACAATGGTAAATCAAGACAAATCTATGGAGGCAATGATTCAAAACGATGAGGAAAAAGAATGGATGCAGCCTCTGCTGGATATTCGCAACGAATTAGACATAAAAGACGATCGCCCAAAAAGAGACTTCCGTCGCATCTACGGTAGAGTAGAATTGTTTGAGCGCAACATGGGCGACAACAAAACCTCCGTCGAACCCATCCCCGGCCCCTATACCAAATTCTGGCGGGAACACTGGCTCAGACGAGTCTTGGAAGCACAAACTCAAATACGCAAAACCGCACCTGTAGAAATGCGCGACATCACCCTAATTACCCCGGAAGAACTTAGTGAAATCCGCCGCATTTGGCTGGAAGAAAAACACGAATTCGATGACTCTTTACCCCGCATTTACGAACAAGTCACGGGTCAACCCTTTGAAGACAGCCGCCCCAGCGCCGAAAGAAAACTCCTCGGTAGCGACGAATGGACTGTGCTCGAAGAAATGTGCGAGGACAAAATGCACCTGGAATTAATGGCAAAACTCCTAGACACAGAACGCCAATATTACACCAAATCCAGGCGTACTGGCATTTATGGCGATTTGGACAAATGCTTTGAAACCAGTTCGCGCTCTAAAGAAGAAGCCATTGGTAACGCTCACTATCAACGGAATCTGAAAAACGCTGTCGAAGCTGTCAAAGCAAATCCGACTCTCAATATTCAGCGAGTCAAAGATGCGATCGCCCAAAGCAATATTTCTGCAACAGAGGATACCGTTAATGTTGCCAAACTGAAAGAACAACTCGAAAGCACCACCAACCAAAGCAGGCAATTATCTTGGGCGGATATCAAATTTTCACCCCCAACTCCCTAAAGTAGAACCAAGAATCCCCGCGCCTCAACGCGCGTGGGGATTGTCTACTTGACTTTTGTCGCAATTGGTGATATGACAACCCCCCATGGGTGTCATAAAAAAAAATTATCAATAAATATTAAATTTTTATTAAATTTTGTATTATAATCTTAGTCATCTTCCAGTAAGTATTTATTCCCATTATGATAGCGGATCAATTTCCTTGGCTGACCGCGATAGTCCTGTTACCCCTCCTAGCTTCCGTCGCCATCCCTTTTCTACCCGATACAGGGGGCAAAACAGTTCGGTGGTACGCCCTAGGTGTCGGTTTGGCAGACTTTGTACTCATGTGCTGGGTGTTTTGGACTCATTACGATCCCACAATCTCTACATTCCAAATCGTAGAGCAATACCCCTGGATACCTTCTCTGGGCCTCAATTGGTCTGTTTCGGTTGACGGATTGTCAGTACCCTTGGTACTGTTGGCTGGACTGGTGACGACTCTCTCAATTTTTGCAGCCTGGGAGGTCGATCGCAAACCCCGACTCTTCTACTTCCTGATGCTGGTGATGTACTCGGCACAGATAGGAGTATTCGTCGCCCAAGACATCATGCTACTGTTCATTGTCTGGGAACTAGAACTAATTCCGGTTTACCTGCTAATCTCGATTTGGGGCGGACAAAACCGTCGCTACGCAGCCACCAAATTCTTGATTTATACCGCTGGCGCTTCAATTTTCATTCTGGTAGCTGCTTTAGCAATGGCATTCTACGGCGGAGGCAATATCACCTTCGATATGGTAGAACTAGGCTTGAAAGACTACCCCCTGGGTTTAGAATTACTGCTTTATGCGGGATTGTTGATTGCCTTCGGCGTGAAACTGGCGATTTTCCCCTTCCACACTTGGCTACCTGATGCCCACGGCGAAGCATCTTCTCCCGTGTCCATGATTCTGGCCGGTGTGCTGTTAAAAATGGGCGGATATGGCCTGATTCGTCTGAATTTGGAACTCCTTCCTAAAGCTCACGTTTACTTTGCACCGATTATGGCCGTGCTTGGCGTAGTTAACATTATCTACGGAGCACTGAATTCCTTCGGCCAAACCAACATGAAGCGCCGCCTAGCGAATTCCTCTATTTCTCACATGGGATTTGTACTCCTAGGTATTGCTTCTTTCAATGACTTGGGAATCAATGGTGCTCTGTTGCAAATGATTTCCCACGGTTTAATCGCCTCAGTATTGTTCTTTCTGGCCGGCGTAACCTACGATCGCACCCATACCATGATCATGGATGAAATGGGCGAGATTGGTAAAGTCATGCCCAAAGTATTTGCCTTGTTTACCGCAGGCGCTATGGCTTCCTTGGCACTTCCCGGTATGAGTGGTTTTGCTAGCGAACTTTCGGTATTTGTCGGTGTGGCAACTAGCGATATCTATAGCGATTCTTTCCGGGCTGTGATTGTCTTCCTGGCGGCGGTAGGACTGATTTTGACACCGATTTATTTGCTCTCGATGCTGCGCCAGCTCTTCTATAATTCTGGAGCCGCCGCCGCTTGTGACATCGAGGATTTAGATTTGCAAAATCAGAGAAATAATCTGGATGAAGCGGTTTGTTTCGGTAATAGTTGCGTTTTGCCTGCGGATGCAGTATTCATCGATGCTCAACCTCGCGAAGTGGCGATCGCCTTTTGCTTTTTAATCCCGATTGTTGGCATTGGTTTCTATCCCAATATGGCGATGCAAGTTTATGATGCCAAGACTGTGGCAGTGAATGCAGAAGTCCGGGAATCTTACATCCAAATCGCTCAAGAAAATCCTCGGATTTATGCGAATCAACTTTTGGTTCCCAAAATTGCCCAGGCTCAAACAGCTCCGGCTTTGGGTAAAATTACAGGTTCTGAATCAGCCTCAGTTTTGGGTATTGTCAAATAATCCAACTCTGTGACTGTGAGATACCAGACTGCTTCACAAAGTCTGGTATCTCAGTTTTAAGACTAAGTTTGTGCAATAATCAGCGCCATATTTTCTCTAGCATATCCCACTTCAAAAGTCGATTTCTCTGCCAGCAAAGATGCAAGTTTGTTCAGGATATTTAAAAGTTCTTCATCTCCCTTAGTTTTCTGACAAAAAACTTGCAACCGATTTTTTACCATTCTGAGAATATAACTGGTTGCCTCGTATTTCCCTACTTTTTTAGCAAAATTTATGCTAAAATCATAATCTTTCAACAACCGCATATTTTCGATTTTTTGCGTCTTAATCGTCTCCAAAATCTCATATTTAAGCTTTTCTACTAACCTATCGGCAACATATTTCATCATCAAAGGCTGAAGCACAAACACTGTTTCTGTACCCTGATGGATTTTTTCAATCAACGAGCGGCGACTCAAAGAATCGAGATTTTTCACTAAATCAGAAAAAGAATACTTAGCAAAAATTTCCTGTCGCAAAGTTCCGAGGGAAACCGGAGTTTCCGCAATAGTCAGCCAATAGGTAATCTCGGTTTCAGCAGTAGACATTCGCTCTAGCTGTTGCGCGAGTAGATTGCTGATATGTTCTTCAATAAATAATGCCGTTGCTTCCAAAAAACTACCAACATTCCCCTCGAAAAAATCCTGAATTGTTGTGGCTACAATCTTAAATGCTAATAGATTTCCTCCGTAGCGCTCTAGCAAAATTTTCCACTCACTATTTTGAGCAGATAAACCTTTTTCTTGAAAAATATTCTGGGCAATTTCCTGGGAAACTTCTGGTTTGAAAGAGCGTACTTTTTCCCCAGCTAGCAAAGCGATTTCTGTAGGTTCTTCTGCACTAATTACCAGCAAACAGCTACGGTGATTAACCTCTGAGATCCGCACAATTAAATCTCGATATTCCTCCCAACCCTCTCGGTAATGTCCTGCTAGTTCTTCCGGCTTCAGCACGGCTTCAAAATCGTCGAAAATCAGCAAACATCGGTGCTGGCGCAAATACTCAACTAGCAGGGAAATTTGACCGTTGATGTTGTCGTTGTCTGGTGGTAAATCGCTTCTTTGGTGGTGGGAAAAAAATTGAATTAAGTTGGTGAGAAACAGTTGGGGAGTCGGCTGCGATCGCCAAGAGCGCCAAACCACAAAATCAAACTCTTTCTGGATCTGTGAGACTAATTTTACTGACAGAGTTGTTTTACCGCTACCAGCCAAGCCCAACAACGCCACCAGCCGACAATTATCTGAGACAATCCACTGCTTTAAAGTGTTTAATTCTTGAGTCCGTCCGTAAAAAACCGTAACATCCGGTGCTTCGCCCCAATCTTGTTGTCGGTGTGCGATCGCCATTTTTGATAGGCTTCCTTTACCTGTCGGACTAAAATCCCTCAAACCGAGTTCCTGATGGTATGACAACAGTAACTGATGCCTCAATTCTGACAATTTTCCGGGGCCCTTTCCGCCAATTTGAAACTTTTTGTAAACCTCGCCTAGTCTTTTACGAACTGCGATGTCGCTAATGCCAAGCTTGGTGGCGATCGCGGCCGTAGTTTGACCATCGAGAGCCATAAACACAGTTTCTAACTCGGCATCTGTGACACCGCGCTCCTTGGCGATCGTTTGCACAAAGTTCTGAGGAATCTGAGTAGTCAAGGTAGGAATCTCGCCCATGCTAAAATATATACATATTATTATATTGTGTTACCTTGTGTTAGCACCCCGACTTGCCAGAATTAGTCGGGGGTTTAGGTCCGATCCCCTGTCAAATCTTCTATCTAAAATCTCACATCGATGGGTTCGGAAGAATTACCGCTGGCACCGGAAAACTCTGACTGGGATTGATTCGGGTAAAATCGCTGGCTAATTCCCAAAGTAATTTGCTTCATCACCCAATACAAACTGGCAATTACTAAAAAAGTCGCAACAATTAATAAAACCGGACGTTTCCCCATCAAATCGTTCATCACAGTATTAACTAACCCATCGGGATTAGTAATGATATCCCAACTGTTGAACCGGATAAATCGCCCTAAATAAATGCCGATCGCCGAAAGTGCGTGTATAGTTAACTCTGCTACTAGGACAAATTTGCCCCAACCCTGTTGGCTCAAATAGTAACCAAAACTCATCACCGACAGCACGTAAGCCTGAAGCCCTGCGATCATAAACACCAAATATTGAGGAACCAAAGCTAGAGTCACCACCCACACCGAGTGTCCCTGTTTAATCTGGTCGATCAAATGGATGATATCAGTTAAAACATAGGGCGCATTGGGCAAAAAGGCAATGAATGCCAAAAAACCACCCCACCAGCGGAGAGAACGCACACCGCGCTGTCGCAGTACCCAGATATCTACAGCCATCAGTGTTAGTGTAATCGCGATCGCCCCCAAAACGTAAGTTTTGCCCAAATCGTGGACAATGTACCTTAGATGTAACAAAACCAGGGATAGACAGGGCAAAAAAGTAGCCCCCAGCAGAAAACTTGTCCCCCACATCAGCCAGCGCGATCGAGGTTTGCGAAACAGCCAAAAACTCAGCGCTAACGGTACTAAAGCTAAGAACAAATTCCAAGACATCCATCGGACATTGTGTCCCATTGCCTGCAACGCTTCTAGGAGCAATCCCATCATGTCAAATTTCCTAAAAATATCATGGTTCAATGCAGCACCGCTTCGCCAGCAGCTTGAATCTATTTTAATCGCTTATTGTTTGCGGTCAATTGGGCACCAGACTAATGGGAATTGAAATCCTAAAAGTTGTACCCTGTCCTATTTCTGAAAAACACTCTATTTTGCCTTTGTGCTTCTGAACCACAATCGAGTGAGAAATCGACATTCCCAAACCCGTACCTTTTCCAACTTCTTTTGTAGTATAAAACGGATTAAAAATGCGATCGATCGTCGTCTGTGGCATTCCCGTACCATTGTCGGAGATTTCCACCGCTATCATATTCTCACCAATCACCTGAGTGGCGATCGCAATTCTGCCAGGATTTGCCTCCGCTGCCGCCACAGAGAACTTTTGATACCGTTCCTCGATCGCATCAATGGCATTAGCAATAATATTCATAAATACCTGATTCAGTTGGCTAGGATAACAATCCACCAGTGGTATGTTGCTGAATTCATGAATTATATTAATTTCCGGCCAGCCATTAAGCCCCTTCAATCGGTGCTGCAAAATTAACAAAGTGCTGTCAATTCCTCCATGAATATCCACTGGCTTCATTTCCGATTCGTCCAGTCGCGAGAAATTCCTGAGCGACAAAACAATTTGCCGGATACGTTTTGTTCCTACCTCCATCGACCTCACTATTTTATTTAAATCTTCTGAGACAAAATCTAAATCCATTTCTTCAATTTTATCAAGGATTATAGAATTAGGCTCTGGATATTCTTCGGCGTACAAATCGACCAATTCCATTAACTGTTTCGTATAATCCTCGACATATTTAATATTGCCATGAATAAAGTTAACCGGATTATTAATTTCGTGAGCAATACCAGCAACCAGTTCACCCAAAGAAGACATTTTTTCCGTCTGAACTAGCTGACTTTGAGTAGAGCGCAACTCCAACAGCGCTTGTTCGAGTTGTTGAGATCTTTCTCTTTCTCGTGCGTCACTTTCCCGCAGTGCTTCCTCTGCTTGTTTGCGTCCGGTAATATCAATGGTGATACCGTCCCAAAGAATATCGCCGTTTTCTTTTGCTTCCGGACGGGAAATTACCTGAAACCATCTAATTGTTCCCGATGGTAAAATTAGCCTTCCTTCCCACTGCCAAGGCTGCATATTTTTGGCAGAAACTGCCACTGAATCGTAATAATTGTCTCGGTCTTCGGGATGAACCAAGTTTATTAGTAAAGCCGAATTTTCCTGAATTGCTTTTGGTTCTAACTCAAACATTTCTCGGCAAGCAGGACTGACGTAAGGGAATCTAACACAGCCATCGGGACTCAATAAACATTGATAAATCATCCCCGGCAAATTAGCGGAAAGTTTTTTAAATTTGCTCTTGCTTGCTATTAATCTTTGCTCGGCTTCCTGGCGTTCGGCAATTTCGGTTTGCAACTGTTTAAAAGCTTTGCTTAATTCCGAGGTTCTTTCTATAACTCTATGTTCTAAGTCTTCATTCAATTGTTGAAGACTCTCTTCTGCTTGTTTGCGCTCGATGGCAATTCCTGCTAAATTTTTGACCAAATCTCTGAATTCAAACTCAAAATTTTCGGGCGTATGTGGCTCAGTATAATACATAGCAAAGGTTCCCAAAAGTCGCTCGTTCGATGATATAATAGGAGTAGATGAACAAGCTCTCAGTCCAAAACTTAAAGCAAAATCTCGATAATCTTCCCACAACGGATCGGTGGCAATATCTGTAACAATCACAGACTCTTTCCGATAGATAGCAGTGCCACAGGAACCGACATTGGGACCGATCGCCATGCCCTCAATAGCAGCATTGTAACTCTCAGGTAAACTCGGTGCAGCTCCGTTCACCAGGTGTTTGCCATCTCGATCTAGAATCAAGATCGAACCCATGACATCTTTACATTGCTGCTCGATAATTTTCACTAAGGCATTTAAAGTATCGCCCAGAGGCGCACTTTTAGCAATCATTTCTAATATTTGTTTTTGGGCGGCTAACCAACTTTCACCTTGCTTGCGATCCGTAATGTCACGGGCTACGCACAGAAATGTGTTTGACTGCATAGGTGAAATAGTAGCAGCAAACCAGAGGTATTTGTCTCCTATAGGTAAGCTGTATTCTAGTGAATTAGTTTGTTTGGTTTCGGCGGTGAGTCGAATTTGATTTAGGAAAAAATCTGCTATTTCTGGTGGCATAATCTCGCCGAGAGTTTTGCCGATAACTTCCGTCGGTGGTTTGTACAAAAGGCTGGGATTTGTCGGCGCAATTTTGAGGTATCTTCCCTCTATATCAATTACAAAAATGACATCATTCATGGCGGCAAATAAAGCTCGCAGTTCTGCTTCAGAATCTTGTAAGGCGATTTCAGCTTTTTTGCGATCGCTAATATCAGTTCCAATACACAACATCCCTTTCAAACGCCCTTTCCGATCTCGTAAAGCTTGATTTCGCCACGCGATCCAAACTCTGTCTCCCTGACGACGGATATGTTCATTTTCCTGAATTGTGAAGTATCGATTCCGGTGTAGCAGGAATTCCCGCATCATGGCAGGGAGTTGATTTTTCGACAAAGTTGTCTCCGAGGATATCAGATTCCAGAAATCATTTTTGCCAAGTATTTCTGCTTGTGAATACCCAAAAAAACTTTCAGCAAACTCGTTCAAAAAAGTAACATTGCCCTCACGGTCTAACTGCACAATAATGCAATTGGCATTCTCTACCAATTGCCTGTATTTAGTCTCACTTTCTCGCAGCTTTGTAGATCCATACACCAAACTAAAGACCACCACAGAGCTCACAACTGCCAGCAAACCACCACCAGCAAGCAGCAACCCCCGCTGTGGCGAATTCTGGGGCCATCCCCCCAGGGGAATGGCGGCTAACTGCCAGGAACCGTTGGGCAATGTCACTTCCAGCAATACGGGTGCTTGCTGGAAAATTGCAGAGTCGCCAAAAAACACTTCCCCGGTCACACCCCTGCCATCTTTGCCTCGCAGAGCGTATTGTAGCTGGGCAGAATGGTCTTTGATCCCTGCCTCTTGGAGGAGGGTATCTTCGTCGATGAGAACCCCTGTTAACCCCCAAAAATCACCGCTTTCTGGATCTGCGCCCGGTGGTGTCAGAAAAATGGGCGATCGACTGACAAAGCCCACATTCCCCGCTAATAATTTCACAGGGCCCGCCAGTACAGTTTTGCGAGTCGCGATCGCCTCTTCCACCATTTTTCGTTGCTGAGGTACAGCACTCAAGTCCACCCCGATCGCCGATTCATTTCCTTCTCGCGGATACATATAAGTGATGGTAGTCCCTTTCACTAAACCTATACTGCGAATGCCAGTTTGGTTTGCCAGCAGAATTCTCCCGGTAGCTGCAAATTCCTCTTCGCTGATGTTTGGGTTTTTGGAAATATCCGCCACCAAACCGCGCATCAAAAACAGCCGCGAGTTCAACTTACCTTCGAGATTAGAACGAATTGTGCTGAGTTGATTGAGAGTAGTAGCACGGTTTTCCAGTAAAAACCGCTGCTGTTGAGATCGATCTAAAATGCAAACTCCGGCCACAATTGCTACTGCTGCGGTAATTGCGGCTAAATACGGTGAAATTTGCCAATTTTTCATCCTCAAGTCAGGCATTTCTGTCTAATTTAATGATTTTTTTCAGTCTTAAGATAGATTTATTTTAGTCGGATCTCGCTAATTGGCTTCCATTCTCCCATTCTCCGCCTCTTCCACTCCCTCCCTAACCAACACTTTAAATGCGTAGCTGCCAATTTACCCTTGGGGGCGATCGGCTTTTAGTCGATTCAGCGGATTAAAATAAAGTTAGCTATTCTTTACAACGCTAAGGCGACTCACTCCTAGGGACAAATAGATGCAGGAACAATTGATGGAAGCGATCGCACCCTACCGCGATCGGGTAGATTATCTAGAAGTTCGCCTCGAACAAAGCGAGTCAACAGCCATTAGTTTTCGTGGGCCTCAGTTGGATGCTGTCAACCGCAGTTTTAGCCTCGCTGGTGGTATCCGCGCCTGTCACAAAGGTGGCTGGAGTTTTGTCACTTTTAATGGTTTGGCTGAATTAAAAGACCGTATTGAAGAATCTGTAATTCAGTCTCGCTTAGTAGGTAGCGAAAAAACTATACTAGCAGATGTCACCCCGATTCAAGATTATGTAGCGGTGGAATTAGGTAGCGATCCTCGCTCCATTACTTTAGCCCAAAAGCGACAATTGCTCGAATCTTACAACCAATTGTTATTAGATTATGACCCACGGATTCAGACTACAATTGCCGGTTATAGCGATCGATTTGGAATTACTTATTTTGTAAATTCCCAAGGCACTTCCATCGCTCAAGAGCGATTGGATGTCACCGGACGTTTTGGCGCGATCGCCCGTGGTGACGGCGGCATTGTCCGCCAAGGGTTTGAGTCTATTCATTCGCGATCGGACTACAATGTCTTGACAAATATTGAAGATCGTGTTAAGAGTGCGGCCGTTCGAGCTGTCAGTCAACTAGAAGCAAAATCAGTCAAAGGTGGCCAGTATCCAGTCATTTTAGACCCTTATTTATCAGGGGTATTTATTCACGAAGCTTTCGGCCATTTATCGGAAGCAGACGGCATTTACGAAAACCCCAAAATGCAGGAATTGTTGACCTTGGGTAAACCAGTCGCCATCGAACAATTGAATGTCATCGATGATGCCACCTTACCAGGATTACCGGGAACATTGAAATACGACGACGAAGGCGTACCCGCCCAGTGCAAGCATTTAATTAAAAATGGGGTGTTAACCACTCGAATGCACAATCGGGAAACTGCCGGCAAAATGGGCGAAAGTCCCACGGGAAATGCGCGGGCTTTGAGTGCTACTTTTATGCCCTTGGTGCGCATGACTAATACGGCGATCGAATCGGGAGAAAATTCTTTTGATGACATGATTGGTGACATCGCAGAAGGAGTTTATGCAGTGCGGATGCTGGGAGGACAAACCAACGGTGAAATGTTTACCTTTGCAGCGGCTCAAGGTTACATGATTCGCGACGGCAAATTAGCAGAACCTGTGAGCGATGTCACCTTAAGTGGTAACGTATTTCAAACGCTCAAGGACATTGAGGCGATCGGAAATGACTCAGTGTATGCCTACGGCGGTTGTGGTAAAGGCGGCCAGGGCGGCTTACCAGTCAGTGTCGGCGGCCCCCATTTACGGATTAAAAATGTGGTTGTCGGAGGCAGATAATCCTGAATAACTCATAAAAAACCCCGGTTGCTAAAAAGCTTGCTGTATCAGCATTCTTCACCTCGATCTTCTTCCTTCCCCCCTAGGGGGGCAGGGGGGGGTGACTTCTTCCTTCTTCCTTCCCCCCTAGGGGGGGGCAGGGGGGGGGTGACTTCTTCCTTCTTCCTTCCCCCCTAGGGGGGGGCAGGGGGGGGTGATATAAAATCCTCTCTTCATCGTCCTGTATTAAACTCTCTCTTCTCTTGCTTCGCGTACTTCGCGCCTTCGCGGTTAAATCATTCCGATACAACCCACATTCCGCACCCCAAGGGGCAGCCTACGCGAATTGAGGGGGTAAAAGTGAATCATCCGAGACAAGAGCGAGTAAAAATACTCAATTATTTTGGTAGCGCTCGGTAAAAGACCAAGTTTATGACATATCCGTAACCCGCTCGCATCCGCGAAAGTGCGTTAATTGCGATCGCTCTTGGGTAACCAATCATCACCAAAAATAGTGTAAACTGGCGATCGCGATTAACGATCAAATCAGGATTCAGCAGCCCATGCAGAAAGCATCCCAGATGAAAGTAGAAAACCTAGATCATCTGGGCTTGATAGCCGGTCTAGTTGATGAAATAGGAATTGTGGAAAGAATCAATCAGTTAGTAGGTGAACAACCGGGCGAGATAGTCAGTCCCGGCCTGGTAGTTAAAGCCATGATCATCAATGGATTAGGGATGGTTTCCGCCCCACTATACTTATTTTATAAATTTTTTGAAGGGAAAGCAATAGAACATTTACTTGGTTCAGGAATTCAAGCATCGCATTTAAATGATGACCGTTTAGGAAGAGTATTAGATAAATTATATTTGGCAGGAATTACCGAAATATTCACAACCATTGCCCTAGAAGCAGCTCAAAAATTCGAGATAAATACCGACACATCTGACCTCGACTCAAGTTCATTTCATCTACATGGCAAATATGAACAAGAGTTGCCATCAGTATCTTTTTATAGCACAGAAACAGATAGCAATCAGTTGGAAAATTTATCAATAAACCATTCCCCAGAAAGAATCGAGGCTTTAACTTTAATAATGGGTTTGTGTTTGTTGGTTTATACTTTAGGTCAAAGGTTACTCCGGCAAAATTTGCAACTCACTAATAAAACCGTAAAAAATCAATTGGGCAAAGGAACAAATCGACCTACTTTGCGCTGGATATTCCAAAGTTTTCAATCGATTCATGCCGTTTGTATTCAAGGAATTCAGCAAGTTTCTAATTTAACATCCGATATGGCTCAACTGCTTGCCAGATAGATGTTTTAGCCTATTTTACCTTTTTTGGTTTACCCCCTTGACAATTTGCACTTTTTCTTAAATTGTCACAAATGGGCATCACACACCTTCCTCAACATAGTAGCAATTATCACCGGTTTATTGACAATTCGGGATGGTAGCGCTCGCCCCCAACCCTGATTCAACGAAAAGATGTGGTCTGGAAAAAATCCTGATTGCGGTCTTGGGTGATTATGATTGCGGTCTCCTACATTTATGGGCCAACTTACAAATCACCACCCAAAGCGCGATTCTCTTCTAGAGCCGGGATTGAATCACCACTATCAACAACATTACTACCAAATGTACTGAATAAATTTATTATATACATCACCATTCTGATTCCATAAAACAAAGATACACTAAACCACAAAAGATTGTTACTTGGAAACTTAAAGAACGCAATATTTGTAGGTATAAAAGCGACTACAAAAGGAACTATGCTAACATTGCGGAGGATCTGTCCTTGTGCTAAACCCAAGAAGTATCCTTCCAGCGTATAACCTATTGAACAAAATACTAAGATAGCTTGTAACCAAGGCAGAGAAATATTTATATTTGAGGTGACTTCAGTGTGGTTAGTGAACAACCTAAAAATACTATCGGGAAATAGCACGCACACTCCGCCGAAACACACTCCTACCACGAGAGCAGTTGAGAGAGAAACAAAAGCTATGGCTGGTAATTGTTGTGAATCTCCTTTTCCTTTAAAGTTTCCAACCAAAGTTTCTGTACCAAACCCCAGTCCCTCTACAAAATATGTATTAAGGTTAAATATCAGCCACAATAAGGCATTTTGAGAATAAATTAACGTTCCCATTTGTACTCCTTGATAGCTGAATGTTAAGGAGACAACCAGAAGAATTAAATTGCTGAGCAGGATGTTTGTATTGAGAGTCAAGTTAGATTTTATAGCTGATATATCCCATATTTTTCCAAATAGGCTTTGTATTTCAAGCCACTGGAATTCCTTGAAAAAAAATATCACTCCCACCAACAACGCTAAATATTGGCTTGTGGCATAAGAAACTCCTGCCCCTACACTTGCCCATCCCAGGTGGACAATAAGTAGATAGTCAAGTGCGATTTTGCCACCATTTCCAAGGACTGACAAAAACACAACTAAGCCATTTTTTTCTCGCCCTAGAAACCAACCTATCAACACAAAATTGAGTAAAATTGCAGGTGCTCCCCAAATTTGGGTGTTGAAATAGGCAAGCCCTGAAGATTTAATCTCTGGGGGAACATTTATCAGAGCAAATCCAAGTTCTCCCAAAGGGTATTGTAAGAGTATGAGAGCGACACCTAGCACTAGAGCTATTAAGCCATTACGCAGTCCTACTAACAACATACCTTCTCGGTCATCTCGTCCCACTGCTTGCGCTGTAACTCCAGTGGTTCCCATTCGTAAAAAGAATAAAGCTAAATAGAGAAAGTTAAGCAAGTTTCCAGCAATGTTGACTCCAGCAAAGTGGCGGATTTCTTCAAGATGACCCAGAAACATGACACTAGCTATATTGGCCAGTGGCACCATAATACTTGATAGGACGTTGGCTACAGCTAATCGGAAGTAGCGGGGTATAAAATTATACTGAGTTGGAAGGACTAGGTTCATAGTTAGAGTATTGACTTATGGGGTCTGGCACTTAAGAGAATGTTTGAAAAGTTAGAGGTTGAGTCACAAGCTATCAATTTACAATGCCTTCGCCGTTTTTAGCTATAGCATCATCAACTCATCCTTGGAGATTGGCAAAGGTATTGCTTAAGAATCCCTTTATTTGTAGATAATGTGGTTTCAACAATGCCCTGTTTGTGGTTTTGAGGATTTATGTTTGCAGTTCACTATAGCAATCCTAAATCATTTGTGAATTTCTTACTCCCTCCCCTTAATAAGGGGAGGGTTGGGGTGGGGTAAAAAACTTTACGACTCCTGCAAGGACTGCTATATATCTATTTATCTTGGTGACAGTCGAGGATGCGATATGGGAGCTATAAATAGTCTTTTAGCGTTTTAGATAGAAACTGCAACAAAAGTTGTCTATTTTCATTTTCATTCAGGTAAAAGTGTCCACCTGGGAACATCTCTATTGAAAATGAGGAACGGGTGTAATCACGCCAAGAAGCAAGAAGATCATGACTGGCTTCCGGATCTTCAAGACCACCCAAAGCAAAAATGGGACAATCAAGAGGTTCATCTGGGAAAGGGATATATGTGGTTCCTACAGTCACATCTGCTCGCAAAATAGGTAAGAACAATTCCATGAGGTCTTTATCTGCTAAGAGTACTTCTGGTATAGCAGCGTAAATCCTGACTACTTGTTCAATAAATTCTGTATCAGATAACAAATAAACGGGCGGATTTAATTCAGGTAAGTGCGGAGCATAGCTGCCTGATACAAATAAACAGACCGGATTGACGTTTCTTTGGTGGAGTTTTCTAGTTAGATTATAAGCAATTCGCGATCCCATACTATGACCAAAGATCGCAAATGGCTTATCCAAATGTTGCAGTAAGACCTCCACTAAGTTGTCTGCCAGAATTTCAATATCTGAAATTGGTTTTTCTCTGATGCGATTTTCTCTTCCCGGCAGCTCAATCGCACAAAGCTCTACATTTGACGGCAATTCTTGAGGCCAGAGACGAAAAATCGATGTCCCACCTCCTGCATAGGGTAGGCAAAATAAGCGTAAATTAGCTTGTGGATTGGGCTGGGGACATTTAATCCAGGGATTAGGTGTTTCTGTTTTCATAAAAAATATTACCTTAAGGAAAATAAGCTTGTCTCTAAATATAATATCTTAACAATGCCTTGTGCGGTAGAAAAATTAGGCTTACGTTGTAAAAAATTTGTTTATGCCAGCTAGCAAGATACCTGAGTGCAAGAGTTAAGACATTACTATCGGCGCTAGTTAGACTGGATTTATATCAGAAATTAGTATTGGTCTTATAAAGCTGAATTAAATCTGTAAATGCCACGCTTGTTTGCCAGAGTGGTAGATTGTGCACGAGTGGTTGGTAGTATCCCTGGAAACAAGGGTGGCAAATTTTAACCCCGAAAATGAAGCACATGAATATCTGTGCCTCTTAATCTACGATCAATGTGTAGCTGTTTTTCCGGTAACGTTTGGGAATGATGTAAACTGTTACTCTGGAACGCGCTCCCAAATTATAAAAGCAGTTTGTTTCTTACCATCCATCAATTCTGGAGCCTGATTCAATACCAGCTTGCCATTCTCAAATTTATAGAAGCGTTCTTGCCTTGTACCAATATAATTCGGAAACAGGCTGACATCAGGCAGATGAACAACTCTATCTGGTTTGACTTCATATTTACCGCAATAGGCAATATATGTTTGTACTGCGTCGGCCTGTTGTTGTAATGTTCCTCCCAAAATGTCTCCTCCAGGAAAATTAGGACGTTTGTTTTTTGAAAGGGTTGCACACATATGTCCATCGGGGCTGTAAATAAGGTAGCCAAGAGCATCCTTTCCATATGGATAGGTAACTTTCCCTTCTTCATCCTTGTTTTCCCAAGATACGAGCCGCCAAGTTCCTAAAACTTTTTTTTGTGCGGCTGTCAACTCACCGCGAGAGACCTTATAGGGAGGATGTTCCATCCCGGAGGGGATTGAACCTTGCTTAGGTGAAATTCCGTCCAGTTTTAAGTTAGTAACACCTTGTTGAACGGCAGTAGATTTCGATGCTTCAGCTTTAATTGCAGCCGCACCATATGATGCAATTAAGGCTGCTGTTAAACCTCCAGAAAACCATTTAATAGAGCGCTGGAGACGATTTTTTTTTGTTCCCGCTTTCTTGCGCTGTTCAATACTGGCATCAATTGAGTCATTAGAAATAGGAGCCATAATTCATCCTCAATAATTTGGTAACTGTCCCAGGCATTATGCAGCAATGAGCGTTTGGGGAAATCACACAGAGGCATAATGCTGTGGCTGGTGTCTTGCAAGATAATACCATAAAAACATTTGCAGTGTCTACATCTAAAGTCAGGACATCCAAAAATTATCTTAGGGTAGCCTCAAAGGGTGATAAGCAAGTTGAAAGACTTACTAGGTAAGGGTTTGAGTTGATATGTCTTAAAAAAGCTCCTCACTTTGGCGATCTAAAAATGTGTAATTAATTCTGTCCAATTACTTAATTGTTGCAATCTTTTTTGAGGTTCAAAAGCCTAAGCCCTTACCCTGAGAGCTTTGACCTGAGCGAGAGCCTGGTGAGCTACCTCTTCCGACCAACACCGAGCATAGAGTGGTTCCCCATTTTGAAAGTAGCGCCCGTCAGCTAGCGATCCGGCTTTTACAGGCACAAACTTTGCTTCTTCAATCAACTGAGCTGCGATCGCCATTGCCTCTACATCATCACCAGCGTAAAAGATGGCTAGCTCAGAGAAGAGCTCTCCATTGGCTCGAGCCTCTATCTCTTCAAAAAACATCATATTGAACGCCTTAACAACCGCTGTTTGCGGAAGCCTCTTAGCAATGGCTTCGCTTTGGCTTGGTGCGTCAATCTCAATCTCGCCATCACGCAGAGGGTAGTAATTTGAAGCGCTGATGAGTATTTTCCCAGCGAGTGCATCTGCTGGCAATGATATCGTCGCCCAGAAGGGAACAGCTTCTAGAACAACATCTCCGAAAGCGATCGCCTCTTCAGGTGTTCCTGCCTGCGCTCCGTTACCCGCCTTTTCAACCAGTCCGCGTAGACTATCGGGATTTCGCGAGGAAAAGAATACCTTATGCCCCGAATGTGCCCAAAGCCTTCCTAGTGGGCCACCAATCTTCCCGCTGCCAACAATACCAATTTTCATTGTTCTTAATTCTCAATAAATTAGTGGGCAAAAACAATGCCCCAGAGTCACCTCTGGGGAAGAGTTTAACCCGTATTCATCATCAAAGCTTACAAAAGTAGCAAGCACATCTTGAATCAAATAATCAGCATATCCGTGCCTCTTAATCTACCATCAATGTGTAGCTGTTTTTTCCGGTAACGTTTGGGAATGATGTAAACTGTTACTCTGGAACGCGCTCCCAAATTATAAAAGCAGTTTGTTTCTTACCATCCATCAATTCTGGAGCCTGATTCAATACTAGCTTGCCATTCTCAAATTTATAGAAGCGTTCTTGCCTTGTACCAATATAATTCGGAAACAGGCTGACATCAGGCAGATGAACAACTTTATCTGGTTTGACTTCATATTTACCGCAATAGGCAATATATGTTTGTACTGCCTCGGCCTGTTGTTGTAATGTTCCTCCCAAAATGTCTCCTCCATGAAAATTAGGACGTTTGTTTTTTGAAAGGGTTGCACACATATGTCCATCGGGGCTGTAAATAAGGTAGCATGGCATAATGCTGTGGCTGGTATCTTGCAGGATAATACCATAAAAACATTCGCCGTGTCTACATCTAAAGTCAGGATATCTAAGAATTATTTTAGGGTAGCTGAAAGGGTGACAAGTAAGCAAGTTGAAAGACCTACCAGGTAAGGGGGTGAGCTGATATGCCTTAAAAGGAGCTCCTCACTTTGGCGATCGCTCCTTTTTGGATTTGGATCTACGTTTGGGGCTGAAGGTTACACAGATTTCCCCACCTACGCCGCTGTGTCATTGTCAAGTTAACTGAGGATCTGAAGATCTGGAACGATAAAGACTATCTGTTTATGCGGCGTTTCATTATTGCGGTCTGATTTATAACGCCTTATGTGAGTTGGAGGCTGGAATAACGCAATCTCATTCGTAAGGCTAGGCCCTGCTGCTAAAGTGAAGTCTGAAACCCTTAAAATAACCAGGGCATTTTTAACTCACATAAGGCGTACATAATTAATTAATATCCACTGCCTCTAACCAACGGCTGTCCGATTCATCCGTTAATATGTGCATATGACGACACTACGGCAGTTTGGGATACATCTCTATCAACTCTGGCAAACCCGAAAAGTCCATCAACTGTTATCTCTCTAGGAAGAGTATTATAGCTAGGACAATAGCAGAAGTGATCCTTCGCAAATGGGTAATTTCCTAGATCGCAATATCCACCTAAAGCATAGGCCTCTTCATTGTAGGAATAAATCATTCCATACTGAGTTTCATAGTGTGGCAAGTAGATAAATAGCCTTGTTTGACCGCCGTTATTATGTTGCCTTAAAATCTTCTTTTTTTTTCGTGCCTCTATATTAACCCAAGGCAACAATTTGCTATCCAAGGCTGGAATAAATTCACTTATTCTCGCATCTGGATGATTGGTTTCTGCATCTTGGTACTGGAGAGGAACTGGCCCATTTTCCATCCACAGGATTTCCGCTTCCTCTTCACCTAAAACTTGCCAAGATTCTACTTTTACCCCAGCAGGAATAAAGGAGTAACCATGTTGACCTAGTTGCCATTCACCAATTTGGATCTTACCAGAAAGAATAAAAATTTCCAAGTCAGCAGTGAAGATCCCGGATGGCGCTGCAAATTTGGGCGGTAGGATTACTCTGGAAGTAGATGCACCACAGTCATGCCAAGTCAGCAATCTTCGTCTTCCTGGTAGGACTCGATCTGGCATTCCACTGATTCGCCATCCTGGTTCTTCTGGCACCGTATTTGTATTGAAAAATTGATACTGACGCGGCACATACTCTTTCGATATGGCCGTAGACCTTCCTGATAGGTTCAAGCGTCCGCTCCCATCTCCGCCCCAATCCTCTTTTACAGGTGCTACACTTAAAAAATTATCCGTTTGGTCTGTTTGGGCCAAATTCAAACTTCTATTCGCTTCACCCATGATTCTCTATTCTCCTGATTCTGCTTACGGAGTTAATTTTATAGCCTAAAGTGTAACGCCAACGCAATGACGTTGTTTATTTTTGTCCAACTAGGTTCACCAAATTAATTTTATCTGGATCTGACTAATTTTCCTAGTAGTTAGAGAAAACTATAGAATATCTACGCAATAATCTTTTTTGAGCTTCAAAAGTCTAAGCCCTTACCCTGAGAGCTTTGACCTGAGCGAGAGCCTGCTGAGCTACCTCTTCCGACCAGCACCGAGCATAGAGTGGTTCCCCAATTTGAAAGTAGCGCCCGTCAGCGAGCGATCCGGCTTTTACAGGCACAAATCTTGCTTCTTCAATCATCTTCGCGGCGATCGCCATTGCCTCTACATCATCACCAGCGTAAAAGATGGCTAGCTCAGAGAATAGCTCTCCATTGGCTCGAGCCTCTATCTCTTGGAAAAACATCATATTGAACGCCTTAACGACCACTGTTTGCGGAAGTCTCTGAGCAATGGCTTCGCTTTGACTTGGTGCGTCAATCTCAATCTCGCCGTCACGCTGAGGGTCGTAATTTGAAGCGCTGATGAGCATTTTCCCAGCGAGTGCATCTGCCGGCAACGACATCGTGGAAGAAAAGGGAACAGCTTCTAGAACAACATCTGCGAAAGCGATCGCCTCTTCAGGTGTTCCTGCCTGCGATCCGTTACCCGCCTTTTCAACCAGTGCGCGTAGACTATCGGGATTTCGCGAGGAAAAGAATACGTTATGCCCCGACTGTGCCCAGAGCCTTCCTAGTGGGCCGCCAATCTTCCCGCTGCCAACAATACCAATTTTCATAAAAAAGTCCTGTTTATATGATTCTCCTTACGGAGTTAATTTTATAGCCTAAACTGTAACGCCAACGCAATGACGTTGTTTATTTTTGTCCAACTAGCTTTACCAATTTAATTTTATCTGGATGTGACTAATTTTCCTAGCAGTTAGAGAAAACTATAGAATATCTACAGAATTAGATCGTGATTGAGGCAATCGCGATCGCATCTGATGCTACATTACAAAATAAAAGGAGTGATGAAGAGGTGGGACTACCCACTCTCTGATGCTAATACACGGTTTCGGGGGTGTTTTACTGCTTAGTTAAAGATTTTCCTCATCACTAAACCTGGTATGAATTTCCTCAATAGAATTATTCATATTTTCTACGATTTTGGGATAACGTTTCTTCTGAAAAAGGAACCATCCAAACCCAGCCATGAAGTACATTAAGACCAAGTAGGGTAGAATATTTTGAGGAAAGTCTGGAACTGGAAATAGACTACTACCAGGAATTCCAATTATGCCAATAAAGGGAAGGATCATAAAACTAACTGCTAGAATAGCGAATAGCACATCTATTGGTTTCAGTTTATTAAGTTGGAACAAGTAGACTGGTGCTGCAATGGAAACCAAAATGTACATTACCAAAAATCCAAACGAGCAAATGATACCAAAATAATTTTGTAACTCAAACGTATCATAGCCAGATATCTTGAATACGGAGGGGATAATCAAGATAATAAAACCTGATAAAGCGATCGCATTGTGAGGTGTAAGATTAGTATCATGGGTTTTTCCTAAAGAATGGTGAAACCAACCATGAAGCGACATGGACAGAAATATTCGGGATGTGAAATTAATACAACCGCAGATAGCAACGAATAAAGTAAGTAAGAAAGCTATACTAATTAGTACTCCTAAAAAGTCTAATCCGATCTGATGTGCTAGAAAATTTAATGGAGTTTCTATTTTACCTAAATTTTCATTAGTACCGCTAAAACCCAGCACCACAATATAGGTCGTGATCATGTAGAATATAGCACAAAAAATTATGCTTTGCGTCACAGCTCTAGGGATAGTCTTTAGGGGGTTTTTTGCTTCATCACCCAAAGCTGTTGCACTGTCAAAGCCAGCAAAACTGAGGATAACTAGGACAAGTCCCATTGTTATTCCCCCAGGAGTGGCTCCTTGCAAGCTCAATTGATTCCAATCTATCACAAAACCTTTCTTTACTAAGATAATTAAGCACAATAAAAGGATCAACGCGAGGCAGACTCCTTGAACTACTAGGAGAATTTTAGTGAAGCGAATATCCTTAAAAGCTACATAGCAAGCTGCAACAGTAACTAGGATAAATAAGGTCAAAGCATGGGTGGTAAGACCAATATCACCTAATAATTTTTGACTAAAGATGGCAAATGCACACAATCCTACCATTGCTCCAAATAAATAGCCCAGCAGCAAAGCCCAAGCACAAAAAACTCCGACATGAGGACCAAGACCCTTGATAATATATGAATATAGCGAACCAGGAGAAGCGGAACGACAAGCAAATTGGTTAATGTTGAAACTGACAAATAACAGTCCAACCATACCTATGATAAAACTTAACCATGTCCCATTTCCGGCACTAGCAAAAATTAAGCTTAATATAGTTGATGGGATTAGGCTAGGTGACATTAAGACTATAGATTGAGCAATTACTGCCTCATAGGAAAGACAGTGCTTTCTTAAACCATGGGGGCTTCGATTGTTTGGCATTTCTGTTGTCATAAGCCTTTACCCTTACACCGCAATTTACACAAATGATTTAGAGGCGCTATAGCCTTTCTCAGGTAGCTGACGGGTGACAACCCATTCAAAAAGCCTACCAGTGGCCCAATCGTTGCAATTTTATTATAGCCTTAAGTAGTCGGACAAAAGTAAACGACACTGTGTTAATAAATATTAACAAGCCTGAAACCTTTACTGTTCCCCGTTCCCTGTTCCCTGTTCCCTTGTCCTCATAGTTAACTTTATTTTTGTCCGACTACTTAGCATAGAGCGATTTTACTATCTGTTTGGCATGACGAGCAATATGCCTGGAAGTAAAAGTTAACGATTGGGAGCATTAGTTAATACAGTTACTACTGTTACTCAACCTCCGGCTTTCATGAGGCGAGAACACAGGGATGGGATTTTTTTTTGCATCACCAACCTGCTATTGTGGCTGGCGAATCATTCTGACAATAATCGGTATATCACCAACTTGATACTGGCTAATTAACTCAAACCCTTGCTGTTTATAGAATGCTACGTTTTTGGTAAGACATTCCACACAAGCAGGAATACTATCGCGATCGCATTGTCCCAGAACAGGCCGCAATAGGGCTGAACCAAAGCCTTTACGCTGTTGAATTGGCTCCACACCCAGAAACGCCAGATACCAGTGAGGCTGACTAGGATGATCATGCCCCAATCGATCGAACAATTCAAATGCCTCTGCTTGGCGTGACTCAGCGATACCTTCTTGAAATACTTTCCTTAATGGTTCTGCATCCCATTCTATCCCTGGCGGAATCCATTGCACCGCACCCCCATAACCATCAACATAATAAGAAGTCTGGTGGGCCAAGGACTCGTTCATATATGCTCCAAACAGGAGTGGGAAATAAGTGAGATATTGATAGGGGTCAGGATACATCCAGCGGATAATAGGATCGTTGTTAAAGGCTAGAACCATTGCAGCAGTAATATATCTCTGGTCGGAAGCTGATGCAGTTCTGATCTGAATGTCCTTCTGTTTTATTGAAGGATTGGTTTGAGCAGACTTTGTAGCGATGATGCTGTCGTCAATAGGATTTGTGTTCATTTCGGAGGAAGACATAGGCTATTTTCATCATTAGGAATATGGATTAAATAAAGTATAGCAATAAATTTTGCGAGCGCGCTGCAAAAAGGTCTACTTACAGTTTATGCCCTAACCGCCAAGGCGGTTGCTATAATATTATTTGGAGATTTGGAGATTTGTATGAATAGTCAGACACAACGCTGTGCTCTCATTACAGGTGCAAGTAGTGGAATTGGTAAGGCAACAGCATTAGCTTTTGCCGAAGCTGGAATTAATTTAGCGCTGGTAAGCCGCTCGGGCGAAAAACTTGAACAAGTAGCAGAAGCAGCTAGAAAAATTGGTGTAAAGGCTAAAGCTTTTCCCTTAGACTTAGCCAAAATTGACGAAGTGCGAGAACAGATCAGGGCGATCGATACCACTTACAACCCGATCGATATTCTCGTGAATAACGCCGCGATGGGTTATACTGGGTTATTACTAGAAACACCTTTAGCAGACTGGCAAAGAGTTATTGATCTAAATCTCACGAGCGTATTCCAATGTACTCAGGGGATTTTACCAGGTATGCGCGATCGTCGGTCTGGAACAATAATTAATGTTTCTTCGGATTCTGGTAAACAAGTTACTGCTGAATGGGGAGCTTACTGTGTCAGCAAATTTGGGTTGATGGCTCTTTCTCAAACCCTAGCTGTAGAAGAACGTGCGCACAATATTCGCGTCAGTGTAATCTGTCCTGGTGCTGTCAATACACCACTTTGGGATACGGAAACCGTCCAAGCTAACTTTGACCGTTCAGCCATGTTAACCCCAGAAATAGTGGCTCAGTCAATTTTACATATTGCTCAATTGAACGATGCGGCCGTGATTGAGGAACTGATGCTGATGCCCAGGTACTAGGTTCAAACTATTTAAATACGAATGCCATGCGCCACAGTGAGCGTCAGCCGAACGGTTTTTCCTAAACGAAGTACGGGCGTATTGGCATATCTTACGGTCTCGCAGTCAATAACTATCGGTTTTAATTCTCAATAATCCCTGTTCCCTGCCCATGACTTACGTCACGCTACGCTATCACGGACAACTTTTTCAGCCAACCCTAATTAGTAGGCGAAAACACTGCCCCGGAAGCGACTCCGGGGAGCACCTTAACCCCTATTCATCATCAAAGCTTACAAAAGTAGCAAGCACATCTTGAATCAAATAATGAACTAATGCCTCTGCTGTTGGATATTTATAAAACAAAGTTGATGACAATGGGATGCCTATCAAGTTTTGCAAGCGATTTCTTAGCTCTAGGGATGTCATAGAATCCATTCCTAAGTCGAAAAATTCTTGTGATAGGGAGAAAGTCCTATCATGTTTATCTCCCAAAACCTGAGACAATAGAGATTGAATATGAGCAATTAACAGTGCTTTACGTTGCTCTTTCTCAGTTGCCTTTAACTGTTCGACCAAATTGAGTGAAGTTCCTTCTCCCTCTTTCTTTTCGAGAATACCAGCTATCAAAGGTTTATCTTGTGGTTCCCACACCACCTGATCGGCAAAATCTTTGCCAGTGGGCTGCTGAGGTGATGGTTGACCGAGCGAATGGGCAACGCTCTGGGTGCCAGATTGCGTCAGAGGTTGTGTATGTGTCACATCAATCCAGTAGCGCTCTCGCTGCCAAGGATAAGTTGGCACTCCCACTTGGCGGTGGCCATAGTCGCGATGGAAACCGTCCCAATCAATTGCCACACCCTGCACATACAATTGACCTACAGCCTGAAGCACGCCTTGCCAATCGCTTTGCTCTCGCTGTAGCGTCGGCAGCCATGTTCCATACTCAGATGGTAAACAATGACGTGCCATACCCAGCAATATTGGCTGGGGCCCCATCTCCACAAATATCTCTACTCCTTCTCTGTGCAATGTCTCCACACCGTCGGCAAATCTCACTGGTTTAACCACATGATCTACCCAATATTCTGGGTCTGCGGGTAAAACAGGCTCAAAATTGCCCGTGACATTGGAGATAAAATTGACTTTGGGTTGGTGGAATGTCACCTCTTGCACCACCTGGCTAAACTCAGCCAGCATTGGCTTCATTAAAGCTGAATGGAAGGCATGGGAAACCTTTAAGCGCTTAGTTTTAATTCCCTTGTGTTCTAACTCCTGCACTACTCGACGTACCGCTTCCCCTTCCCCAGAAATGACGACGCTTTCAGGCCCGTTGATAGCCGCGATGCTTACTAAGTTCGTATCTTTAATTGCTTCTGCCACTTGTTCAACCGAAGCTAACAGAGATACCATTTCTCCGTTAGATGGCAGTTTTTGCATCAACTGCCCTCTGGCAGCAATCATTTTTAATCCGTCTTCTAAGGAGAAAATCCCCGCTATGCAAGCTGCTACATATTCCCCGACACTATGACCGATGACTACGGTTGGTTCTAAACCCCAAGATTTCCACATAGAGGCTAGGGCGTACTCTAAGGCAAATAGCGCTGGTTGCGTATAAGCGGTTTGCTCTAGGAGAGAACTGTCATCGCTTTGGTACAGAACCGAAAGTAACGATTTTTCCTGCTTCCCAATGGCATTTAAAATTTCCTGACAGCGGTCTAAAGCCTGACGAAAAATTGGTTGTGTTTCGTATAGCTCCCGTCCCATACCTACATACTGGGAACCTTGACCTGTGAATAGAAAAGCGATTTGAGTTTGACTTTCGCTCTTGCTACCTTTAAACAGATTGGTGTTTTCTGCTCCTGCTAAATCAGCTAATAATTTTTCCCGTGCTTGAGAAACTGAGTCAGCAACCACAGCTAAACGTTCGTGGAAATGAGTCCGCCGAGTATTAGTTGTGTAACAGACATCAGCCCACTCTAAGTTGGGATGGGTAGCTAAGTGCTTCTCGTAGTTACGAACCATCTGTTCGAGTGCGGGTTTAGTTTTGGCACTAAGAGTGAGCAGGTGTAGGGGGCGCTTCCAAGTTTCTGCCTCACTTTTTGCTGCTACTGGTGGTGCTTCTGAAAGAACAGCATGGACATTGATGCCCGTAAAACCAAAGGAACTAACTCCAGCAAACCTAGTTTTATCTGTTGCTGGCCAGGGTATCTGTTCACTTGCCACTTTTATTGGCATCTCATCCCAAGCAATATAAGGGCTAGGCTCCTTGAAGTGTAGGTGTTGTGGAATCATCTCATTTTGTAACGAGAGAACGATTTTGATCAAACCTGCTACGCCAGCGGCTCCTTCCAAGTGTCCGATATTAGTTTTCGCAGAACCTAAGATCAAAGGTTCTTCTCGTTGGCGAAAGACCTTTATCAAAGCATTTGCTTCAATTGGGTCTCCCAGAGAAGTACCTGTACCATGAGCCTCAATATAATTGACATCTTTGGGCTTAATACCTGCATTGGCAAGCGCTCTGCGAATCACATTTTGCTGAGAAGAACCGCTGGGTACAGTGAGCCCGCTGGTTCGTCCATCTTGCCCATGAGCCGTGCCTCTAATTAAGGCCAGAATATTGTCACCATCAGCTACTGCATCTGAAAGACGTTTGAGAACGATGATGCCACAACCTTCGCCGCGAGCATAACCATTTGCTCCTGCCGCAAAAGTTTTGCAACGACCATCTGGAGACAGCATTCGGGATTTGCAAAGGTTGAGCCAATATTCCGGCGAGACATATCGCTGTACGCCTCCAGCCAGTGCCATGTTGCAATCTCCCCTTCGCAAATTGACAACTGCTAAGTGAATTGCAGCCAATGAAGAAGCACAGCCGGTATCAACGGCGAGACAAGGACCTGTAAAGTCGAAGAAGTAAGAAAGGCGACCTGCCACTGGGCTATAGGCGTTCCCCGATCCTATGTAGAAATCTGTTTCTACAGGGTCTTGTTTGACAAGTTGCCAAACGTAGTCATTGGCACATATCCCAATAAAAACACCTGTCTGGCTGCCTGCCAATTTTTCGGGGACAAATCCAGCGTTTTCTAAGGCTTCCCAAGCTACTTCCATCACCAGTCTATGCTGGGGATCTAAACTTGCTGCTTCTCTGGCGGAAATCCCGAAAAAACTAGCATCAAAATCTTTGGGAGATTGGTTGAGAAATCCTGCACGCCGCATATACACCTTGCCTGGCATATCTGGATCTGGATCGTAATAGGGATCTAGATATGAATGATGACCCTTTGGGGCTTCTCGAATGGCATCTACACCATTGGAAAGTAATTCCCAAAATGCTTCAGGATTATCGGCTTCTGCCAACCGACAACTCATACCAACAATGGCGATCGGTTCGCGTTCTTTCTGCTTTAATCGCTCAACTTCAGCTTGTAAATCGGCTATTTTTTGCGACGCTACCTTCATCAATTGAACATAGCGTTGTTCATTACTTTCACTCATCTGATTAACCCCATTATATGTTGCCTAATTCTTCTGCATTCATTGAATTGATCTGAACATAGCGCTGTTCATTATTTTCAATCATCTAGATACTCATCTAAACGATGAGTATCTAGATTTGGGTTCATCTAGTTAACCCATTGCATACCTAATTGTTCTGCAAATTGTCTTGCAATTTCATCGGCATCATCATTTTCCTCTAGGGGTTGGAATGTAAGGGCTTTACTATTTATTTGGAAAGACTGCTCGGAGACATCTACATCCTCATCTTCATCAGCCTCTTCTATGAACTCCGCCATCAGATAATCAACCAACTTTTTAACAGTTGGATAATCAAAAGTTAGCGTAGCGGGCAAACGACAGCCTAAGCTATTTTGCAAATTGTTTCTCAATTCTACAGATGTCAGAGAACTCATTCCTAAGTCAAAAAACCCTTCCGAAACAGAGAATACGCGATCTTTCTGGTAGCCCAAGACTTTGGATACTTGAGATTGGATGTGAGCCACTAAAAGTGCCTGGCGTTGCTCTTTTTCAGCAGCCTTTACCGTTTCCAGGAAGTTAGGTGCAGTTTTTTGTTGCTCTTTCTTTTGGTCGGTAGTTTTTCGGAGGTCAGTGAAGAACGCACTTTCTACCGTATATTTCGACCAGTTTATTGGCATCGCGCCCACTTGTGGTGCTTTGGCGGTGAACAAGTTAGCAAATAGATGCGCTCCTTGACTCGGCGAAATCATTCCAAAACCTATTGCCTCCCAACGACTTTGAATATTTGCATCCAATCGAGTTGCCATCCCAGAAGTAGCCCAAGGGCCCCAGTTGATGCTGACAGCGGGTAATCCCAATGCGTGTCGGTGATGGCAGAGTGCATCCATAAAGGCATTGGCCGCAGAATAATTTCCTTGACCTAGCGCACCTATAACTGAGGTCATAGAGGAAAAGCAAACAAAGAAATCCAATGGCATTTCTTTGGTCAGTTTGTGCAAGTTCCAAGTACCTTGAACCTTGGGAGCCATGACTTTTGAGAATCGCTGCCGGTTTTGATCCCTGACCATCCCATCATCTAAAACACCTGCGACGTGAACTACTCCTCGTAAGGGGATATCGGTTGCGGCAGTTAGCGTTGCTACACTATCGGGTTGAGAAATGTCAGTTTTGACAATCTTCACCAACGCCCCTTTGTCTTCTAACTCCTTGACTCCTGCTTGTGCTTCTGGGGATACTGCTCCTTGTCGTCCCACTAGCAGTAGGTGGCGTGCGCCTTGTTCCACAAGGTAATTTGCCACTTGCAGTCCTAATGATCCTAAGCCACCAGTTATTAAGTAACTGCCTGATGAATCAATTTTTGCTAGGTGGGTGATAGTTTTAGCATCAGCACGTTTCAATCGAGCGACATAACGCTTTCCATCTCGAAAAGCTACTTGCTCTTCTTGCTCTGGGAAGAGGATTTCTTTGAGCAGGATTTCGCTCTCATTAACTTGGTGCGAGGAAAGATCGATACAGACGGTTTCTAGTTCGGGATGTTCTAAAACAATGACGCGGGCTAAGCCCCACAATGGCGATTGTTCTACTTGTAAGGGGGATTTTGTCACTGCTTGGGCATTACGAGTTACCAAGGATAAACGAGGCATCTTTTTGCCCCAATGATGGGGAGGAATTGCAGATAATGCTTGAACCAAATACAACAGACTAGAACATAGATCCAGTGCTGTTGTTGGCACATCTGATATCTCCAGCTTGCGATCGAGACCCCATAAGTAAACTATCCCACGGCAGACTGACTGCTCTTTCTTGACTATTGCGGAAAGTAGGTTCTGGAAGTCTTTTGGTTCGGAGGGGTTGATTTGATAGCGATCGCCATCTAATAATGAAAAAGACGCTCCTTGTGAAATTAAAATACAGCGATCGCCCTGTTTTTTGAGAAGGTCAGCTAAGGAGTTGCTTACTTCTCCCCCATCGCTGAAAATCAGCCAACTGCCTGCTTTAGAGGTTTTGTTATTCGTCTTAGCAAATGACGAGCTTTCTGCCAAGACACGCGGTTTTACTTCCCAACCAATTCTGTATAACCAATCATCTGTTTGATTGGCTAGCAGCGCAGTTTGATTAGCACGCCGCACCTGTAAATTAATCAGATCGGCTACTGCTATTCCATTCTCATCAACCAAATGTAAATCGAAAGCAGTCAGCAAACCAGAGTTGCCCTGATTTGATGATTGATGAACGTGACACCAAATGCTTGTACTAGGCTGCTTGAAGAAATTTAGACGCTCTAAACCGACTAGAAAATAAGTCTTGGTATCGCTATCAGGGCCATCTTCAAGAGCCGCCGCCAAAAGCTGCAAGCAACCATCCAACAGCAGCGGATGTAAGCTGTCATTTACACCACTCTCTACCATTTCAGGTAATTTAATCTTACCGAGGACTTCTGGTGAGTCACCCTGAGAACGCCACAATTTCTCAATTACTTGGAAGTTCGGGCCGTACTCTACTCCCAAATCGCTGAATTTTTGGTAATAGCCCTTGATTTCAATCTCTTGGTTAACTTTTTGCTGAACACCAGCCAAATCTAGCGGCGCTTTTGCCACCGGAGCTTTGGTACTCAAAAGATAACCTTGGGAATGGCGAGTCCATGTTTCATTCTCATCAACATTATCTGAGTTTTTGCGGCTGAAAATCCCAAATTCATACCCGGATTCGTTGGGTGTTAATACTAATTGAACCGAGACTGTTTCTTCAGGATTCAAAACTAGCGACTGCTCAATCAGAAATTCTTCAACTACTAATTGTGGATGATTCTCCAGCGACCCTGCTCCGAAGATTTGCGCTCCTGCTGCTAACGCTATCTCCACATAAGCAGCGGTGGGGAAAATGACTTTCTCATAGAGAGCATGATCCGCTAAATATGCAGGGAAATCTGAGCTGAGTTGACTTTCAAAAACTATTTGTTGATTTTTCAGCGCTGCACTCCGAATTCGTTGACCCAGTAGAGGATGATGCCCGTTCTGCATTCCCGATTCCGTCTGTGGTTGTCTTTGTGCAGCATCAATCCAGTAGCGCTCTCGCTGCCAAGGATAAGTTGGTACTCCCACTGGGCGGTGGCTAGAGTCGCGGTGGAAGCTCTCCCAATCTATCGCCACACCCCGTACATACAATTGACCCAATGCCTGAAGCAGTCCTTGCCAATCGCTTTGCTCTAGCTGTAGCGTCGGCAGCCAGGTTCCATACCCTAATGGCAAGCACTGACGACCCATCCCCAGCAATATTGGCTGAGGCCCCATCTCCACAAATATCTCTACTCCTTCTCTGTGTAATGTCTCAATTCCAGAGGCAAATTTCACTGGTTTGAGGACGTGATCTACCCAATATTCCGGGTTTGTGGGTAAAACGCGCTCAAAATTGCCCGTGACATTGGAGATAAAGTTGAGTTTTGGTTGGTGGAATGTTACCTCTTGCACTACTTGGCGAAAATCTGCCAGCATTGGCTCCATCAATGCTGAATGGAAGGCATGGGAAACTTTTAATCGCTTAGTTTTAATTCCCTTGCTTTCTAATTCCTGCACTACCCGACGTACTGCTTCCCCTGCACCAGAAATGACGACGCTTTCAGGCCCGTTGATGGCTGCGATGCTTACTGAGTCAAGTCCTTGCAGTGCTTCTACTACTTGTTCAACAGAAGCTAATAGGGATACCATTTCGCCGTTGGATGGCAGTTTTTGCATTAAACTGCCTCTGGCTGAAATCATTTTCAAGCCGTCTTCTAAGGAGAAAATCCCTGCTACACAAGCCGCGACATATTCCCCAACGCTGTGACCGATGACTGCGCTTGGTTCAATACCCCAGGATTTCCATAATTCGGCTAGGGCGTACTCTATAGCAAACAAGGCTGGTTGGGTGTAGGCAGTTTGCTCTAAAAGGGAATTGTCATCATTTTGGTAGAGGATGGAGAGTAGCGATCGCTCCTGATTGCCGATGGTATTTAAAATTTCCTGAGAGCGCTCTAGGGATTTCCGAAATGTTGGTTGTGTTTCGTATAGCTTCCGTCCCATCCCTAGATACTGGGAACCTTGACCTGTGAATAGAAAGGCAATTTGAGGTTGACTTTCGCTCTTGCTGCCTCCGTACAGATGAGTGGTTTCCGCTCCTGCCAGATGAGCTAATAATTTTTCCTGTGCTTGAGAAACTGAGTCGGCAACCACAGCTAAGCGTTCGTGGAAATGAGTGCGCCGAGTATTAGTTGTGTAACAGACATCAGCCCACTCTAAGTTGGGATGAGTGGAAGCGTGTTCTGAGTAGTTGCGAACCATCTGTTCGAGTGCGGGTTTGGTTTTGGCACTGAGGGTGAGCAGATGTTGGGGGCGCAGGGCTGTTTCTCCCTCGCTTTTTGCTGCAACTGGCGGTGCTTCGGAAAGGACTATATGAGCATTAGTGCCACTAAACCCAAAGGAGCTGATTCCAGCAATTCGTTGTTTATTGACTGTTGACCAAGGAGTTAATTCAGTGGGCACTTTGATCGGTAGTTGCTCCCAAGCAATGTAAGGGTTCGGTTTCTCAAAGTGCAGGTGAGGCGGAATCTCTTTGTGTTGTAGGGAGAGAACAACTTTGATCAGACCTGCTATACCAGCCGCTGCTTCTGGGTGTCCGATATTAGTTTTAACGGAGCCTACAATCAAGGGTTCTTCCCGATCGCTAAAGAGGCTACCCAAAGCATTTGCTTCAATTGGATCTCCCAAGGAAGTACCCGTACCATGCGCTTCAATATAGCTAACTTCCTTCGGCTTAACACCGGCATTTTTCAATGCCTGACGAACTACTGCTTCCTGAGAAGGGCCGCTAGGTACGGTGAGGCCGCCACTTGCCCCATCCTGATTGAGGGCGGAACCTCGAATTAATGCTAAAACGTTGTCTCCATCGCGGATGGCTTGACTAAGGCGCTTCAAAACAACAACACCACAACCTTCACTGCGGACATACCCATTTGCACTCTGATCAAAGGTTTTACAACGACCATCGGGAGCAAGCATCCGGGCTTTTGTGAAATTGATGCTGAGGCTTGGTCCTAGCAGCAAGTTCACACCTCCGACTAAAGCTAGGTCGGATTCTTTGTTACGCAAGCTGTTTGCAGCTAGATGCACCGCCACGAGGGAGGAAGAACAAGCTGTATCTACTACCATGCTTGCTCCTTTCAGTCCCAAACTATAAGACAAGCGTCCTGCTGCTGGACTCAAAAGGGTTCCTGTGCCTAAGTGAGCGTCGATTTGCGATCGCGCTTCTGAAAGGCGCATAGCATAGTCAAAGGTACTAATGGCGATAAATACGCCAGTGGGAGTGCCAAATAGCTTTTCTGATGACTGACCGCCATTTTCTAAGGCCTCAAAACTTACTTCTAGCAGTAGCCGCTGCTGCGGATCAAGAGACATTGCTTCGCGAGGCGAGATCCCAAAGAAGTGAGCGTCAAACTTATCCACTTCCGATAAAAAGCCACCATAACGGCTAGACATCTTTCCTGGCGCATCTGGATTGGGATCGTAACAGGCATCAATCTTCCATCGGTTAGCAGGTACTTCCTGAATTGCATCCACACCATTCGAGAGCAAATGCCAAAAAGAATCTATATCTTTTGCACCAGGAAAACGGCAACTCATGCCAATGATGGCAATCGGTTCTTCTTTTGCTTGCTGAACTGCTTCTAGTTTGGTACGTGCTTCTTCTAGGGCGTTGAGCAACTGTACTGTTGTTGGTTTGGCGGGAGTTTGTGTCATGTTAAATATTACCTAGTAGTTTATTGAGTTCTTCGTACTTGCTGGCAAGTAAAATGTCCGCTTCCTCTTCTGGAAGTTCTTCAAATACTTGGGTTGATGTCGTTTGGTCTTCTGTTTGCTGGACACTCATATCCTCTAGAACTAGAACCTCTTGTAGCAGGTAATTCACCAACGCTTCTAAGGTTGGATAGTCAAAGAGTAGAGTTGAGCGCAAAGAATGTTCGACACTTTTTTCCAGATAGTTTCTCAATTCCACCGCCATTAGGGAGTCAAGCCCTAAGTCGAATAAAGACTGGCGCGGCTCAATCCTGGTACTGGCATTTAATCCGATTACATTTCTAATGGTGGAACGAACATGATCCATCAAAATTGTTCGGCGCTCGTTAGCCAGAGTAGCTTTTAGTTGGGAAACTAAAGCTGGTCGTTCTTCAGATGGTGTAACAGTTGTCTGGAAGTTTTCATAGAATGGCGTAATTTTTGGTAGTCGTTCCAAAAATTTCGACCAGTTCATAGGCAGTACCCCGACTTGATCGCAGTCTTCGTTTTTGACCAAGTAGTTTAATGCTTGCAAGCCTTGTTCAGTTGGAATAATACCCCAACCTTGGGCTTTCAAACGACTAGCAAAAGCTGCTGCCATTCCTACCTCACCCCAAGGCCCCCAATTTATGGTTAAACTTGGTAAACCTTGCGATCGCCGATAATGAGCTAAACCATCAAGGAAGGCATTAGCTGCGGCATAGTTGCTTTGACCTGCATTCCCCAACAAAGAGGCAGCGGAGGAAAAACATACAAAGAAGTCCAAGAATAAATCTTGAGTCAAGGTATGCAAGTTCCAAGTTCCTTGTACTTTGGATGCCATGACTTTTTTGAAGCGAGTAGGTGTTTGCTCCTTCAACAAACCATCATCTAAAACACCTGCGGTATGAACAATTCCACGTAAATTAGGGCATTCACTCAGTATTTTTTGGACATCCTCCTGATTAGAAATATCGGCATTAATTACCGAGACTTTAGCACCTGCCTGCTCTAATTTTCTGATAGCTTCATTTGCTGCCTGTTTGACACTGCTTCGTCCTGTCAGAACTAGATGTTTAGCACCTTGTTCTACCAGCCACTCAGCCACCTTTAATCCTAATGCTCCCAATCCTCCCGCAATTAGGTAACTGCTGTCTGGGCGAACCCTTACATTTTCTGGAGTCTGAAAACTTAACACCACTTTACCAATGTGCTTAGCTTGCTGCATATAGCGGAAAGCATTTACAAATTCGGTAATTGGGAAAACTTTGGCCGGTAATGGTTTGAGCTTGCCTTCCTTAAAGATAGTCATCAATTCCAGAAACATTGAAGAAATTTGGGCCCCATCCATCTCTCCTAAATCAAAGGGGAAATAAGTAGCATCAGGGCGCTGTGATTGCAATTTCTCCTCATCCCAAATGCCAAGTTTACCGATTTCTACAAAGCGCCCTCCTTGGGTAAGTACGTCAAAGCTCCGATCGATAAACTTGCCAGTTAGACTGTTGAGGATGACATTCACGCCTTTTCCATTGGTGTCAGTCATTATCTGTTCGGCAAAATCAAGGTTGCGCGAGCTGTATATATGTTTAACACCAAGGGACTTTAAAAAATCCCACTTGGGCGGGCTAGCCGTCGCAAAAATTTCTGCTCCTTTCAGCTTGGCTAATTGAACAGCCGCTTGACCTACACCTCCAGCCGCATTATGAATCAATACTCGATCATTTGGGCCAATTTGAGCGCATTTGACTAGGCCGTAATAGGCTGTCAAAAAAGTAACAGGAATCGTTGCTGCTTCTTCAAAACTGAGTTCGGATGGTTTAGGAACTACCAATTTTGCTTTAGCCTTAACCGTAGTTGCCAAACTACCTGATGTGTAGGCAATGACGGCATCGCCTACTTTAAAGTCAGACGACTGTTTGCCAACGCGCTCGATCGTGCCTGCACATTCAAAGCCGAACAATATATCGCTGGCTGTTGCAGCAATACCTAAAGACTCCTCAACTTCGCGCATCATGCCTAACGCACGCAGCACATCTCTAAAATTAAGTCCACTCGCCCGAACTTTGATCTCGACTTCATCAGGTGCCAACGTTGGGGCAGAAGCGGGAACCAAAGTCAAGTTGTCGAGCGTGCCGTAGCTGGTCAGTTTCAACGCTACAGGAGCAATGCTTGGTGCCTGTGTGGGGTGGAAAGACTCTAATCTAGCTACATAGCGTGTCCCGTTTCGATAAGCAATTTGGTCTTCTAGATCAGGTGCGAGTAGTTCTTGGAGTAAAGACTTAACCGTTTCAACCGTTTCATCGGAGTGACGATCGGATGGTAAGTCTAAACAGGTGGTGGAAAATTCGGGGTGTTCTAGAGATAGCGTTTTACCTAGTCCCCAGATCGGTGTTTGCCAGAAAGCAACTGTATCATCCTTGAGCGCCGACTGTGCCCCTTGCGTAACCAACCACAATCGAGGGGAAGTCTTTGCTGAAGTCAGAGATTGAACTAGATGCAATACTTGCTCGCAGCTTGAATCGCAGGAGTCATTTTCATCAAGGCTCCAAAGGTAGACTACGCCTTGATAGGATTTACTCGCCAACAATTGCTGCCAGTCGGTTGGGTCTGTCCAGTTAATAGCATATTGCTCTGGCTTGGAGTTCCCATCAGTTGTTTTGGCATAGACGAGGTGCGATCGCTGTCCGCTTCCCTTCAACAAGTCAGCTAAGGTTTCGGCTACACCAGTGCGATCTGCCAAAATTAACCAATCGCCTTTGTTTGTTGCGCTTGCAGTTCCCGCTGTTTTTTTGACTTCTTTCCAAGCAACTTGCACAAGCCAATCTTTCCAGGGTTGCTTCTGCTGTAATGCTTGCAACCGAGCCTTTTTCAGTTGCAGACCGATCGCTTCGGCATAAACTTGACCATCTTTTCCAATTAACTGCAAGTCTGCCTTCAGGGTTTCTTGACCGGGCTGACCGTGAAGTTTAACGTAACTAAAAATTTCTTTGCTAGGATGCTGCCAAAAGGTGAAATGTGGGTAGCCGACTGGTAAATAAGTTTCGGCAAAGTCGGCAGGCATAGCTGCTAAAATTACTTGGAAACATCCATCCAAAAGCGCTGGATGCCAATGATAGGGATGGTTGACCAGGTTTTTAGCTAACTGAACTTGTCCGAGGGCTTCTCCCTCAGAACGCCACAAGCGGCGCAAACTTTGGAAGCTACCTTCATAGACCATTCCTCGAACGGCAACTTGCTGATAGAAAGCTTTGATGTCTTTATGTTCTTGGAGATGAGCTTCTAAAGCAGTTAAATTTGTATTTGGTTCAAGATTTGCTCTCTCTTTACCTACATTAATCTTTCCGGCTGCGTAGCGCGTCCAAGTCGGTTCTTCGTTAATGAAGACCAAACTAAAAATTTGCCATGAATAGCCTTCGAGATCGGGGGTTAAGACCAGTTGCAATGTTTGAGGTTCTTCTAGCTTGAGAGCTTTTTCAATTGCCACATCCTCAAAAGTTATGGGGCGGTCTCCAAAAAGTTGATTTACCGCTGCCAAAACCATCTCAAAGTAGGCGGAAGCCGGCATAATTGCTTGACCGAAAGCACGATGTTCTGCTAAGTAGGGCAGATCGTCGGTAGAAAGGTAAGCCTCAAACTGAACTTCTCCTTGTTTGAGTACGGATGAATAAATCCTCTCTTGTAGTAAGGGATGTGCACAGATTTCACTGCTCTTTCTGGCAATACGTTCTTGTCTGACATCAACCCAACAGCGCTCTTTTTGAAAGGGATAAGTTGGTAACACCACTTTTCGACGGTGTTGGTCTTGGAAAAACTCTTTCCAATTGATATTGACACCGCGAACATACAATTGAGCTAAACTTTCCACTACAGTGGATGATTCTGTCTCAGGACGGATACTAGGTAGCCATGTCAGGCGTTTTTCCTCATCAACCAAGCAACTAGCTCCCATACCTAAGAGAATTGGTTTGGGGCCAATTTCTACAAAGCATTCTATCCCCATCTTTTGTAGGGTATTCATGCCATCGGCAAATCTCACGGCCTGACTAATATGGCGAGTCCAATAATCAGAGGTTGCTACATCGTCCGTTACTCGATCGCCTGTGATATTAGATATCAGGGGTATTGTGGGTACAGAGTATGTCACCTGTGCAGCGACTTCAGCAAAGGGCTTTAATACTGGCTCCATTAGCGGTGAATGGAACGCATGAGAAACTGTTAGCTCATGGGTTTTGATCTGCTTGGTTTTCAGCTCGGCGACGATCGCATCTATGGCCTTACTATGACCGGAGATGACTATGCTCTGCGGGCCATTGACTGCGGCTACAGACACCTGTGTACCGTAGGGCGCGATCGCTAGATTTATGAGGTCTTCGCTTGCCATAACGCTGACCATTTTGCCATGCACTTCGTGGGGCAATTGCTGTATTAGTTGTCCGCGAGTTGCAATCAGCTTTAAGCCATCTTCTAAGCTAAACACCCCTGCCACGCAAGCCGCGACATACTCGCCTACACTATGTCCGATCACAACATCAGGTACGATGCCCCAGGATTTCCACAACTGGAAGAGAGCGTATTCAAAGGCAAATATCGCGGGTTGTGTATAGACTGTGAGATCGATGATGTTTTCTGGTCGATCGGGATAAAGTATTGACGCAATGGGTCGGTCTAAATAAGAACGCAGAATTTCATCGCATTGCTGCAACGCTTGGCGAAAAGTAGGTTGCGTTTCATAAAGTTCGCGTCCCATGTCAACGTATTGGGAACCTTGTCCAGTAAACAAGAAAGCGATTTTAGGCGTTCCTTGGTAAGTATCACCTTGGATCGTGCCTGTAATTTGTTTACCCTTGATAAAAGCATCAAGCTGTTGGGATATATTTGCTTTCGAGTTAGCCACAATAGCTAACCGATTGGCAAAATGGGTGCGTCCAGCGGCGGCTGTATAGCAAATATTTGCTATAGAATCCTCTGTCTTGTCCAAGAAAGTTAAATAACGATGGACGAGATCGGTGAGAGCTTTTTCGCTCTTACCAGATAAAGTAAGTAGATGGTATAAAGGTTCAATTCCCTCGCCAGAAGACTCAACTTGCGGTAGCTGTGGGGCTGCTTCAACAATTACATGGGCATTGGTTCCACTCATACCAAATGCACTTAGGCCTGCCAGTTTTGGTTCATGTTCTGGCCAAGGCATCAGTTCATTTGCTACAGTAATTGGCAATTTCTGCCAAGGAATACGCGGATTAGGTCTATCAAAATGTAAGTTGGGGGGAATCTGGTCATGCTGAAGTGAAAGTACAACTTTCATTAAACTAGCTACACCTGCGGCTGCCCCTAAATGCCCCATATTGGTCTTCATCGATCCAATTACTAATGGATCTTGACGATCTTTACCTAATACTTTTGCTAAGGCTATAACTTCAATTGGGTCGCCTAAAGGCGTTCCGGTTCCGTGTGTCTCCACAAATTGCACCTGATGCGGCTCAATGTGCGCGTTTTCTACGGCTTGGCGCAGCATTGCTTCCTGTGCGGCACTAGCAGGTGTTGTCAGGGTTAAACTGTAACCATCGTGATTGATTGCTGTACTTCTGATCGTGGCCAAGATCGGATCGCGATCGCGAATAGCATCGGAGAGACGTTTGAGAATAACAACACCACAGCCCTCTCCTTGTACGAATCCATCTACTGAATCCGAGAAGGTTTTGCAGCGACCATCTTTGGCTAAAACCTTCATTTGGCAGAAGCCAACTGTTAGTTTCGGAGAGAGTAGCAGACTGACACCACCAGCTATAGCCAGATTGCACTCGCGATCGTGCAGGGATTGACAGGCCAAATGGACGGAAACTAATGCTGAGGAACAAGCTGTATCAATTTGCATTGTTGGCCCATGCAAGTCCAATACATAGGCAATTCGCCCTGCTGATAAACTTCGTAAATTGCTCAATGTAGGGTAAGCATTGATTTCACTAGGATTCACCATATAAAAGCGTTCTGCCGAGTAATCATCCCAGTGAATACCGACAAATACACCTGTCTGGCTACCCGCCAAAGATGTAGGTGCAATTCCCGCGTTTTCGAGAGCTTCCCAACTTACTTCTAGAAGCAAGCGTTGTTGTGGATCTAAGTTCGCCGCTTCTCGCGATGCCATCCGAAAAAATTCGGCATCAAACTGTTCTATCTCATTTGTATCTAAGAAAGCCGCAGAACGCACATAAAACTTGCCCGGTGCAGGAGTAGGGTCATAGTATCTCTCTAGATCCCAGCGAGAAGAGGGAATATCTGTTACAGCATTTACGCCATTACGCAACAGTTCCCAGAATGCTTCTGGAGTGTCGGCATTTCCTGGGAAACGGCATCCCATCCCAACGATCGCGATTGGTTCCTTCTGAGGATTTTCGATATCAGAATCATGGTTAGGATGAGTGATTTTGTTCATGATTGATTTTTTTGAGAAGGGTTAAGATTATTGCAAATTAGGATAGACACGAACGGTCAGAAAATTCCAATGTGGAGTTGGAGTCAATTACAAAGAAATGAACGATTAAATCCTATGTTTACTTTTGTCTCAGGGAATAATACCTTCTTCCTTCATACCTGTGACGCCAATTTACCAAGTATATAAGCTTTGATATGGTCAATCGTTTCAAAGTTTTTTAATACGAGTTCTTCAGGCTCCCAAAAAATTCCAAATTCTTCTTCGACAAAGCGAACCAACCGAAAGAGATCCATTGAGTCCACTATCCGTTGCTCTACGATCTTTAAACTATTAGTTAGAACCAAGTTAGGTTGGTCGTATGCCAACTCTTGAGTGATATACTCTTTGAGCATTTGTTCGATCTTTTCTTCTGTCATTGTATTGTTTCCTGTTATTGCTGTGTTTCTTGAGATAACTGAACTTTGTCTATTTTACCAGTTGAAGTGTGGGGCAAGGAACTACGGAACTCAAACAAATCGGGAACCATATATTTGGGAAGCCGATCTGCACAAAACAATTTTAAAGCCTGTATTGAGACATCAGGCACTTCCGAAGGTATTGCTCCTGTGAGATCGTTACTACTACGTGGCACCACAACAGCTTTGATCCGATTACCGATTTCATGATCGGGAATGGGAATTACTGCGGCTTCTTCCACTTGAGGATGGCTGTACAAAATGCTCTCTATCTCACCCAATTCAATGCGATAGCCCCGACTCTTAATCATATGATCGCGACGACCTAAAAAGATATAATTGCCATCCGGGGCTTCTTTGACAAGATCCCCCGTGTGGTAAATCATCTCAGATCCCAAGCTACGATGCAAAGTAAAGGGAACTCGGACTTGAGCACTCTTTTCAGGCAAATCCCAATAACCTGTCATCAACCCAGGGCCACGCACGCAAAGCTCACCCACCTCACCTTTAGCTACCAATTCATTACTTGTACTCAAGACAAAAACTTCAGTATTAGCGCAGGCTTTGCCAAGTGGAAGTGATTCGGTTAGTTCTATATCAAGTGGTGAAACTTGGTAATAGGTGCAGACATTCGTTTCAGTGGGGCCATAGAGGTTGTAATAGGAGGCCTGGGGAATATGCACCATCAACTGACGCAAATATTTGATGGGGAAAACTTCACCCGCAAACAAAATGGTTCTTAAAGCGGGGAAGGTATGTTGCTCTAATCGACCATATAAGACCAAACTTGTGAGAATAGAGGGGACTGAATACCAGATCGAAATTCTTTCTTGGGCTATGAATTTAGCCAGATTAATTGGAAAGACCGATAAAGCGGCTGAGAGTAAAATTGTCGTGCCCCCAGCTTTGATAGTTGTAAAGATATCAAAGATGGAAAGATCGAAATGAAACGGCGCATGATTGGAAACACGGTCTTCTGCTGTTACCTGAAATGTGTCATAGGCCCAATTCACAAAGGTAAGAGACGCTCGGTGGCTAATCATCACCCCTTTCGGAGTTCCTGTCGAGCCAGATGTATAAAGGATATAAGCCAAATCGTTTTCAGTCAGATTTGGTTCTGGGGGTGGACTGTAAGAAGCTTGTAAAACCTCTGACCATCTGACAATTTTTCCCAACCACTGCGTTGCTCGATCGTCCTCATCTGTCAGAATCACACTGTTGAGACTCTGCAACTCTTCTAGGGAGTTGGTTCCTAAAGCATCTATTCTTTGCTGTGTCGAAATCAGGAACTTGATCTGACAGTTGTTAATGATAAAGGTAATCCGCTTTATTGGAGCGTAAGGGTCTAGAGGTACATAGGTGGCACCGGCTTTTAATATGCCAAAGATAGCAATAACAGCTTCAATTGACTTATCGAGGTAAATGCCAACTCGGTCTCTCCGTTCTATACCTGCATCTATCAAGGTATGTGCCAGTTGGTTACTTTTCTCGTCCAACTGACGATACGTGATCGTGTGTTCTTGCTGCTGTACAGCAACGTGATCGCTACGGGTTCGAGCGCTACTTGTTAACAGATGTTGCAGTAGATATGGCATGATGACCTTGCTTTACAATCCCAAGAATTTAGCAATGACGACTCGTTGAATTTCAGAGGTACCAGAGTAAAATTTACTGCCAATAGCATCTCGCAGCTCTCGCTCTAACTCTGTATTTGTTAAATAACCATAGCCACCGTGAACCTCGATTGCTTCCATACAACACTGAACCCAAGCTTCGCTAATGTACAAGTTAGCCATGGAGGCTTCCATCAGAGCCATTTGCTTATTTTGTTTCATCCAAGCAACTTTATATAAGTATGACTTGGCATTCTCCAACCGCAGTTTCATCTCCACTAACTTGTTGGCAACTAATTGAAATTTTCCAATCGCTTGACCAAATTGCTTGTGGCTTCTAGCGTAACGAATAGACTGCTCCAACAATCTTTCTATTGTTCCCACAGCAGAGGCTAGAATAAATCCCCGCTCCCACTCCATGCTATGATTGAATATGGCTAGCCCTGTCCCTTCTTCACCTAAGCGATTAGCGGCAGGTACCTCACAATTTTCTAACCTGAGTTCTGGTACTTCTGCTGTACGCATTCCCATTTTAGATATAGGCTCTGAAAGGATGAGACCAGGTGTATCTTTTTCGATAATAAAAGTCGTCAAACCCTCTTTCCCAAGAGCTGGGTCTACAGTAGCAAAAATGATGAAAAGGTCTGCAATGGTTCCATTGGTTACATAGTGTTTGTATCCGTTGAGAATGTATTTATCTCCATCTTTTTGAGCCGTTGTCTTGAGACTATAGATATCAGACCCCGCTTGTGGTTCGGTAGCTGCGTGGGACGCAATCCACCCTTCCCGACAAAGCAAGGGCAAATATTTTTCCTTTTGTTCTTCCGTCCCGAAGGTCAGCAGGGGCATTTCGCAAGCCCAGATATGGGCACTCATAGCAAATATCAGTCCGTTATCCTTGCAACCGTATCCTAATCCTTGCAAAGCATAGGCGGTAGTGAGAATATCTAGTTCCTGTCCGCCATAACGTGCAGGGATAGGCCATCCATGAACACCAAACTCACAGCACTTTTTCCACGCATCATGATTAAAGATTTCCTCTTTGTCCTGTTTAATCAGGTCGGAGATCAATGACTGTTGGGCAAATTGAATCACCTTTTTTTTAAATTCAATTTGTTGACTGTTCCAAGCAAAATCCATTACACCCTCTGCAATTTCAACTGATTTACCGGTTGTGTTCGCATATTAATGCGATTTTTCGCTCAATACTACCTCTTTAGATAGCCCTACTCTGCTACTAGAGTATTCCTTTAGATATATGTTTGTCTATATCTAATTCTTAAAACATTGTAAAGATAAATTTGACCTAGCTAATCTTCTAGCCCACATTCCGCACCCCCAACTGGCACATACACGGAGTGAGGGGGCAAAAGTGAATCATCCGAGACAAAGCGTGAGTAAAAATACTCAATAATTTCGGTCGCGCTCCCATCACGAGTGTTAAAAATTCCTGACAAGAGACGTGAGGGTATGAGTTAAATCTGATACCAGTTAAAATTGCGATCCTCTGCGAGGGCTGCGCTAACGGTAAAAAACCAAGTTTATTACGTATCCGTAACCTGATTGATGACCAAAATGCGTTAATTGCGATCGCTCTTGGGTAACCAATCATCACCAAAAATAGTGTAAACTGGCGATCGCGATGAACGCTCAAATCAGGATTCAGCAGCCCATGCAGAAAGCATCCCAGATGAAAAATGTGGGATACAACCGGAATTGATATGACTTCTTGCTTCTACTTAATCCTGATTGACTAATAAAAAACCCCGGTTGCTTGAAGCAACCGGGGTTTTTTTCTACGGAATAACAGAGGAGTGAACTTTCACAGGTATTGATGGCAAGAACTCTGCATTTCTCACACAATCACTTGACCTGCACAGACAAATTCTAGAAAACAAATTGTTGTGTTCGCTGATTTAAAGCTGTCTCATTTCTTCTTCCAGCACCCGAACCAAATCTTGATTGCCACTGGCTTTCGCTACTTCGATGCGGTGCATCAGTTGCTTCTGAATATTAGCTCGGTGGGTTTCAGCAATTTTTTTGACGTTTTGGCGATTTGTGTTCATGGTGGACGTTCCTTATATTAAATTTGGTGTAACCTGCTACTCCTTTAATATAGCGCGAAATTGCAAAAAGTATCTAAATTTACAAAAACTTTATAAATATTGACCCAGCGACCAAAATAGTGTATACTAGACTGCGAAAGTCAATAGCCAAATCTTAACAATCAAAAACCAGAGGACATCGGGCATCGGTAGCCGTCTGTCCCCTCTCCCTTAAATTTGTGCCAAAGCCTTTGCCAAATGCTGAAGGTGTGCCAACTCATGAGTTGCCATCAGCGAAATCCGAATTCGACTGACACTCACAGTCGGAGGGCGAATGGCGGGGGCAAAAATACCCATCTCCTTCAGTTTGCTACTAGCGGTTAAAGCTGTGGCTGCATCCTTTAAGGGAAAACTGAAAATGGGCGAGAGTGAATTGGTAATCGGTAATTGGTAATGGGCGATCGCCTCATCTCGGAAATTTTGGATATTTTGCTGTAGCCTCCGTCGTCGATCGGGTTCTTGCTGTACAATCTTCACAGCTTCCAAAGCAGCAGCCGTGTCGGCTGGTGTCAATCCCGTAGTATAAATCCAAGTCGGAGCTCGATTGCGGAGAAAATCAATCACAGCAGCATCCCCTGCAACATAGCCACCCAAACTTCCCAAAGCTTTGCTGAGTGTACCCACTTGAATCAAGGTTTCTCCCGTACACCCGAAATGTTCGACACAACCAGCGCCCCTAGCACCGAAAACTCCTGTAGCGTGAGCTTCGTCTACTAATACCATACAGTTAAATTGTTTGGCCACCGCTAACAACTGCGGTAACGGGCACAAGTCTCCATCCATACTGAAGACGCTATCGGTAACAATCAAACACTTGCGGTATCGATCGCGATGTTCAGTAAGCAGAGCTCTCAAATCCTCAACATTGCAGCGATCGTATTCTAGAGTCTGAGCTTGGCTGAGTGTTGCTCCATTTTTCAGGCTGGAATGGTTGTACTTGTCAGATAATATCAAATCCCGTTTACCGACGAGAGAGGCGATCGCCCCTAAATTCGCCAAATATCCCGAACTAAAGACTAAAGCATCCTCAGTTTGTTTTAAATTAGCAATACTCTGTTCTAGCTGTCGGTGCAAATCGCGGTGCCCGCCCACTAGCCTCGAACCAGTCGTACCCGTACCAAATTCCTTAGTTGCAGCCATCGCCGCTTGAATCAACCTATCATCCCCCGCAAGTCCCAGATAATCGTTGCTAGCAAAGTTAATTAGCCAGTCCCCGGCTAATTTTACCCTAGGGCCTGGACAACTTTCGATCGATTGTGGCGATCGATACCAATTGGCGCGGTGAATAGTGTCTAAATCCTTCTCTATCCAAGCATAAGGGTCAGCGTTCATAGTGGAAAGCGATCGAGTAATAAGTTATATTGTGTGATAATCAGTTCCTCAATTTCTCAAAAGCATATGTCAGACACTCAAAAATACAGATTAGTCACCCGCAGCGATTTTGACGGTCTTGTCTGTGCCGTTTTACTCAAAGAACTCGATATTATCGAAGAAATTAAATTCGTGCATCCTAAAGATATGCAGGATGGAAAAATCGAAATAACCAACAACGATATTACCACAAATTTACCCTATGTTGAAGGTGCTCATCTAGTTTTCGACCACCATTTCAGCGAAACTCTCAGACACGAAAAAATCCAAAAAAACCATATCATCGACCCCTATGCAGCATCCGCAGCCAGGGTACTATACAAATACTATGGAGGTCCAGCCAAGTTTCCCGACATTTCCGAAGCAATGATGGAAGCTGTTGACAAATCCGACTCCGCTCAATTTTCCGAATCCGAAGTTTTACATCCAGAAAAATGGGTATTGCTCAACTTCATTATGGATGCCAGAACAGGATTAGGCAGATTTAAGGAATTTACTGTTTCCAACTATCAGTTAATGATGGAATTAATTGATTACTGCAAAAACCACAAAATCGAAGAAATATTGGAACTTCCTGATGTCAAAGAAAGAGTAGAACTCTACTTCGATCACGAAGAAAAATTCAAACAACAACTACAGCGTTGTGCCAAAGTTTATGAAAATCTAGTTGTTTTAGATTTGCGAAACGAAGAGATTATTTATGCAGGAAATCGCTTTGTAATTTACGCTTTGTTCCCCCAATGCAATATATCAATTCACGCACTTTGGGGACTGAAGCAACAAAATACTGTTTTCGCCGTTGGGAAATCCATTTTTAACAAAACTTCTCAGGTAAATATTGGACATTTAATGTTAAGATATGGTGGTGGTGGACACATGAATGCCGGAACTTGTCAAATTGAAAATGACAAAGCTAGTAAAGTTTTGAATGAATTAATTGCACAAATAGATCAAGATAGTTGAATAAAAAAAAAGAAGAAGGGAAAAGCAATGGGTGCATCTGTGTTTTGCAAATATATTCGTAGGGGCGAAGCATGACCGCTGTAAATCTCTGGTTATCGCTAATAAATTGTCTGCGGTCATGCTTCGCCTATGCAAAATCGGGATGCTCCCAAGGCAATTCTTCTACCACCATAAGGTTATATTCTCGTTATTGTGGTTTTTCAACATCTACAGATTGCGAACTATTACCTCTCACCGAGGGTAAATGGTCTACCAAACCCATATCAAAAGCGACATCCGGCAATTCAGAAACCTGATATTTACCCGGTTCAAACAATCGTCCAGGAGTAAAACAAGGCTGTTTTAATTGTACAATTTCTCCCGGTGCAAACATTCCTCTAAATCTTTTACTTTCCAGGGCCATAATTTTCCTTCCTAAAACAACTGTCTCATTAATCTTAGCAACTTTCTAGCCGTCGCTTCCCAAGTAAATAAATCCGCCGTCTCTCTGGCTTTTTTAGCCACATGAAAACGTCGGGAATCTGCAACAATGTTCCGTAATTGCTCTCGAACCGACTGAAGATTTGGTTCCGCCCAATGAGGAGAATTGCTAATTTTCAGATGATGAGTATCATAACACAATCCTACCGGAATTAGATCGTAAGAAATCGGATAGCAGTTATCAATATTAGCATACTCGGTCGGGCCGCCGTAAAGAGGCATCGCCACGGGCAAACCTGCGGCAAAAGCATCCAAAATCTTGATGGCAAAACCCTCGCCACGAAAGGGAGCTAAAAAAGCATCGGCGGATAAGTATAAATTCGCTAGTTCTTGTTTGTCAAAAAACTTAGGTATTATTTCAACTTTTGGTTTAAACCTACCAAATCTCTGTTGAAAATCCATAATTATTTCTACGATAACGTCAGGGTTTTTGCCACCGTCTTTGATAATTAATTCAACATTAGATTCATGTTGAAATTCTTGACAAAAAGCTTCAATGGCAATGTCTGTACCAAATCTAGAGAAATCAAAAGAATTGGTCATGTGCAGAATAGACGTTACATAGGGTGGGTTTTTGGGAGATTTTTTTGCATAAAGTTCGGAGATTAAAGGATTGAATCCCAAAGGAAGGACGGAGATGTTATTGGCGGGACATCCTGCTTGGATTAAAACATTTTTAGAATACTCGCTGACAGCAAGTTTGTGAGATGAAGTGTGGACAGCATCGTACATCCAATAATCGAATTCATCATGGTTGGTGGCGAATTCATAGTTGATGGCAAAAAACTCTAAATTCAGATGACCATTGAGTTCTTTTAAAAAATAGGGTTTCCAGTAATGAGACCATTTTATTTGAAACAAATCCGATGGATGGTTGCTCATCCACTTGGCGATTAGACTGTTTTCTTCTGCCGTGCAAATGCGCTGCATACGAGGTGTAACTTCTGAGTCTTCGACGGAAATAGGAATCCCCATTTTGTCTAAGGCTTTAGCTAAGGAGAGTGTGATATCTGTGAAGGAGTTGAAGTGTTGAAATCCGATGTTAAAATGAACCATTTTTAATATTTTTGAGTTTTGAGTTTACTCGTTACCAGGAATTATCCAAGGGAGGCAGAGCCTCTAGATATGTGTTCCCAGGAGCATCCTGGGAACCAGACTAATAACTAATAAATTGGTTATTATCACCAACTAATAACTAATGACTAATGACTAATGACTAATGACTAATGACTAATAACTAATTTGCCGATCGCACTAAAATGATTGTACACTCACACCCGCGCGCCACAGCCTCCGGGATATTCCCGTGCATCACCTGTTTGAGCAGTCCTTCACGGCTAGCTCCCAAGACGATCGCATCACACTGGTCATTTTGAGCTAAATCAATTAAAGCATCAGACACCGACTTAGCGCAAACCGAAGTTGAAATTACCTGACAGCCCACCTGGCGCTTCAGAAACTCCGCCGCTTGGTCCAATTCATGGCGATTCGGTGATGCGACAGAAGGCTGGTGCACCTGACATAATCTAATCTCTGGTACTTGACTCGCCGCTACAAAAGCAGGTAACAGTCGCAAAGCCGTCGCTTGCTTGTAACCACCACGAATCGGCACCAGCCAGCGCTGCAATCCCATGAGGGTGTGTAATCCCAATTCCTCGCTTTGAAGGTGGGAATGTGGCGCAGAAATTTCTTCAGTTTGAGATTCAGGATTTGTGATTTGAGATGGGGAATTTTCTACCATGTTTATATTGGTTAAATCCACAGATTCTTGACTCAATGCTTTTTTGGGGATTCCCATCTTGTCTCCCCAGTCTCCTTTGTTGCCTTTTTGTAATAACTTTTCGCTCCATTTTACTAAAACTACTTCGCAACCAGCTTGCCGAATTACGGTATCTACAACATCGCCAAAAATGCGTCCACTTGTCGATTTTTCGCCTTGCCAGCCCATCAAAATCAGATCGATATGTCGCTCCCTAATTGTCTCTAAAATCGCGTAAGCCACGTCGTGAGATACCCGTATTTGGGTGTGTAGTGGGACATCCCAATGGCGGGCGATGCGCTCGGCTTGTTGCAAGAGGCGACGGCCTTTTGTTGTGCGCACTGCGGTTTCTGAAGGAGAACTGTTGCGGGGTACTAGCATGATTTGCACGCATTCTAGTTCGTAGTTGCGATCGCGCGCAATTGTCGCCGCCAGCCGTAGCAAAGCTGGTGCTGTGTAGGGATTCGAGAGCGGTACTAACAAGCGGCCATTTCCTATCTGGGGCGCTCTGGTTTGATATACAACATAAGAAGGTTCTGGACTTGCCCCCTGGTTTGTTTCTCCGCTTAATCTATTGGACTCAACTCGAATAATATCACTCCGGGTAATAATCCCTATTAAATGTCGTCCTTCTGTGACGGGTAAGCGACTGAGATTGTACTTGCTAAGCCTGTGTAAAACTTCGCTTAAAGTATCGTTTGCTTTCACAGTTATTGGCTGGGTAGTCATAAATTCTTTGAGCAGTGCATTGCCCAAAAAATTACGTTTTTTGGCATTGGCTAAATCTGATTGACTGACAATTCCCACTAATTTTCCAGCTTCCACTACTGGAAAACCTCGGTGAGTCGATCGCGAAAAAGCCTGCATCACTTCATCAAAAGTCAGTAGACTCGAAAGAGTTTCAACTTGGCGCTGCATGACGTTGGCTGCGTACAAATCGCTCAAAGCATCAACGGCTGGTTTATCTTTGGTCAGTTGAATGCCTTTCAACTCCAAAAGGCGATCGTACAAAGAGCCACTGTCCACCTTTTCCGCAACTAAATAAGCCACTACAGAACAAATCATCAAAGGTAGCACCAACTTGAAATCCGCCGTAATTTCAAACACAATAACTACCGCCGTAATCGGAGCCCTAGAAACCGCACAAAAAAAAGCTCCCATTCCCGCCAAAGCGTAAGTGACGGGCAAACCAACACCAAGCCAATCTGCCTGTAATATCCCCACCATATGACCTAGGGCAGAACCCAGAACTAGGGAAGGTGCAAACAATCCTCCCGGTGCTCCTGAAGCAGCAGAGATAATAGTCAAAAAAAAGTGAGCAATAAAAGCAATTAAACTTGTGACACCGCTAGCTTCTCCGGTTAGTAAAAATTCGCGCAATCCAGTATTATTACGAAAATTTTCTGGTAGTAATGCTATTACTAAGCCACAAATCAATCCCGCTAAAGCTATTCTAAAAGGCAAGGCAAGTTTGAGAGTTTTTCTATTAAATTGCAATCCCGCCAGAATTCCTTTACTGAACAAAGCTCCCAGGAAGCCTGCTAAAACTCCTAACAGTACATAAAACGGAATTTCCCCAGCCGAAAAACTGGTTTGATACTCTCGTAAATTGAGATTTAAACTATCACCGCCCAAAATTTGTGAGACAACCGCACCGATGAAAGAAGCAATGATTGCAGTACCTAAAGTCAGCCCTGAAACATCGTGCAGTAGTTCTTCGACGACAAACAAAACTCCTGCAATGGGAGCATTAAAACCCGCAGCTAATCCCGCCGCAGCGCCACAAGCAATCAATTGTCGGCGGTAGTCTGGAGAAGTTGGCATTAAGTGACCAATCCAGTCTGCCAAAGACGCTCCAATTTGGACAGTAGGGCCTTGTCTGCCCAGGGTTAAACCAGAACCAACTGCTAAAATAGTGGTGATAAGTTTAGCAACGGCTACTCGTAAATTCAAAGAAAGATTGACACCAGAAAGTGCAGCTTTGACGTGGGGAATGCCACTACCGGCAGTTTCAGGAGCCCAACGTTCCACCAAAAAACCTGTCAGCAACCCGCCGAATAAACCGACAGCCGGAAGTAAGATTACTGCGGGAATTAATGTTGAGGTAGCTACTCGCCAACTGCCGAGCCATCCGACTCCTAATTTGAGTAAAACGCCAGCCAATCCTGAAATTAAGCCAATCAGACAAGCTTCAAATATAGCAAGGCGTTTCGGGCGTAAAAACAGTTGAGATTCGATGACCCTGGAAGATTCCCTAAATTGTTTAGGGATAGGAATATACCGCATAAATAGGGTTTATTACCTGAAATTTTTAGCTGTTACCAGACTTTAACAACAAAATCCATCGATTGGACAAAATATAACTAATATTTAACCGCCGATGCAGGCAGATTAACGCGAATTAATTATATAGGTTTATAGAACCGATCGCAAGTTACTACAACGAAAACAGTGATTCGAGTTTACAGGAGCAAGAAAAATTAGACGTTTCCAACAATAGCTGGGCTGGCACCAAGCACTTTCAGCAAGAGAACATTTCAGGAGTTATAAACTCTGTCACTAAGGGCCGTGGGGGTTAGGTACAGTATTTACTTGGTCTGCGGGAAACGAACGCGATGACCAGAACCCATACCCAAATCTGCAAATCGACCTTATTTCACTTTCCTTTAGGAACGGTTTTTTTTAACCGCAGATTAACGCAGATAAATCTTACAGAACCTACGCAAAAAAACCGGTTTCTTTGAACAATCATCGCTCTATCGCCTGAGATATTGACGCAGAAACCGGGTTTTTGACCCCCCGTGTGTCCAGGACTGTCTTATCTTCTTTGCGTTAATCCGCGGTTTTTCTTGCCATCACAAGCAGCCTGCTTTCTCATATCAAGTCCGGTTGTATCGGAATGATTTAACCGCGAAGGCGCTCATGACGCGAAGGAAGAGAAGAGAGAGTTTAATACTGGACGATGAAGAGAGGATTTGATCTCACTCCCTTGTCACCCCCCCAAGGTAGCAGGGCTGTTTCATTCTCGGAAAAATCATCGTTTTGTAGGGGTAGTGCCTTTTTTTGCCTACCCTCCGCGTCCACTACCCATTTTTGCCAAACTTACTATCCTGCAAAGAATTCCCAATCCCCTGAATAAATCCCCGCCCCACCAACCCAATTCCCCGCCCAACTACCTCAGTCAAAACATAAACAACACCCACACCAAACAGCGAAACAACGGCCCGAAGCCTAGGTGCGATCGCATCCCTCGTTTCCAGCACCAAAGTCAACGCCAATCGCCATCCAGAAAGCCGCGCTAACTCCACATTTCTGGGAGCATAAATACAAACCCTATGAATTCCCGAATCCCTCAACACAAACAGCCAAAACCTACTCTCAAAAATGGCTTTCGGTTCCACAAAATAACTTTCCCAACGATACTTCCAAGATAAATTATTCCGAAACCGCTCAATCTCTCGTGTCGAAATTAACTTCCCATCATAAAATTTTTGCTTAACTTCCTCAACATTCCCAAAATTGTTTAGCAGAGGCTGCACCACTCCACTAGCAACTTGAATTACCAAATTTTCCAACAAATACTCAGCCCGCTGCATTGCTTCTGGACTCCCAGCCAGACAAGAATTATTATCAACAATCAAGGGATTTTCAAATAGCAAATGTGCAAAAAAATCAACGGTAAGCGGTATTTTGTCAATAATTTCTGCCCCAACTTCCTCCCGGTCAGAAAGTAGCACTGGGACAACTTCTACCCCATTTATTTTTCCGAAAAATTCCCCACTTTCAGCTAAACTATTGGAGACTTTTAAATCTGTTTGAACTTCATCTAAAATCCCAGGTTCCCTGACTTGCAGAGTATAGTATCTGCCAAAAAAATCGATGATTGTATCTTGCCACAAATTCCGCAAAATAGCAGGCATTTTTTCCGTCAATTGAGTTGGCTGCACCTGAGAAAAACGTAACTCTTCGAGCACTTCTTCCAATTGTCCCAGGATGCAATTAATCAACTCCAGCTTTTTGGTCGATCGCAAAACATCAATTTCCAAAGGCACGCCACTCAAATTCACCACATCAAACTGCAACTTAGCAGCCACTGAGTCAAACAAACTACCTTGCCAATCACCTCCCTTGGTCGAATCATCGACCAAAAAATCTGTATTCTTAACTACCAATTCCGAATTAATTAACAAACTTTTCCCTCTCCCCTCTCCCCTCTGCTTACCCTGAATCCCCTGGCTTTCTTCCCTCTCCCTTCTTCTTGGTGTTGGCAATAACTGACTCACCACCCAGCGAGCAGCCAGCAATTCTCGGTGATGTCCGCTCAGCAACAAACTATCCAAAATCGAGCCAAAATCATCGTTCCCAGTAGGTTTTGTCCCTTGTAATTCAGCTTTTACTACTGCCAAAGTTGCGTCTATTTGCCGCAGCCCAGACAGGCAAATATCAGCCAATATTTTTTGGTGTATTGGCGTAGTAACTGTCGGAGCATCTACTATTTGTTCCACATCGGTGGCAGAGTTTTCTGTTGATTGAACTCCCCCTAAATTCAGTGGAATTTCCCAGCTCACTGCCACATCTTCTGGCCAATAACTTTCACCCGATGCCACCAAGCGAATCACGGCCATTGTCAGCGCAATATCTCTACCTTTAGGACAATAGCCATTGACACCTGCTTCCTCCAGAATTGCTCGCGACTCTGCCGTCAGTGACCCACCCAGGAGCAACAGGGGCAATTCGGGGTAGAAACTTGCTAACTGGCGACAAAATGCGATCGCCGACATTTCGCCCACTTGGCCCACTTCGCCCGATCGCACCCGTGGCGTATCAAAATCAAATATTACCAAATCTGGTGGCTTCGCTTCTCCATTCGCGATCGATCGCTCCTCTAAAAGCAACAAAGCCTCTGCCGGCGTTGAAACCTCCGCAAAAATTTGCAAATCAGGATAATCCTGGCAAGCAATTCGCAATCCCAGGCGGAAAATGGGGTCATTACCGATCGACAACAATTGAAAATTAGTCATCAAACAGCAAACAGTAAAAGACAGCAAGAGAATAGAAGAACATACCGACAGAGCACTTGTTGAGCTATCACCCCTAGAGCAATGGCCAGGGAGCGATCGACCTTCAGCCCCATTACTCTGGAATTAAATTACGGTCTGGAGGACCAGCCGAATCCGGGATCGGAGGTGGAGGCGCGGGTTCGGGAGCAGGAGGCGGAGCAGGTTCAGGAGCGGGAGCCGGAGCCTCCTGTCGCGCGGGCGGATAGTAAGGCTCTGCTTGTCTGGCTGGCGGATAGTAAGGCTCCTCCTGTCGCGCGGGCGGATAATAAGGCTCCGCTTGTCGCGCGGGCGGATAGTAAGGCTCAGGCTCCGGCTGCGGTGCTTCTTGCCGAGCCTGCGGGTAATAAGGTTCAGGAGCCGGAGCAGGTTCAGGAGGTGGCGCATATTCCTCCCGCACAGGAGGTGGAGCGTATTCCTGCTGTCGCGGAGCCGGCGCATACTCTTCCACAGAAGCCGGCTCAGCTTGGCGAGGACGTTCCGCAGGTACCGGTGCGCTTCTGGCACTCAGTTCCGCACTCCAGCGTCCGATCGCGCTAGCAGCCTCCGAATGCAGAGCTCTACCGTAACTGACCTGGGATGCCATATCGATCGCCGCTCCCAACCTGCCTTGAGACGCCAACTCAGCAGCTCGATCCAAAATTGGTCGATCTTGAGCCACTTGCAAGTCGCTGACCCATTGATAGACATTATCCTGAGCTTTAGCATATAAACTTCTACCGCTCTTGATTTGGGAAGCCTTATCAATAGCCTCGCTTAGCTTTCCTTGCTTTGCCAGAGCCAGCGCCCCGTCCAAAAACGGCTGATCTTCCACAATTTCTATGCGTTTAGTCCAGCTCGCCAGGAGAGTTTGGGCTTCTAGCCTGCGGGGGCGGTTTTGAGCGATCAGAGTTACCTGAGCGATCGCACCCTTTAGCCCCTCAACAGTTCCCGGTGCAGCCAACTGCTTGGCCAGCATCACAAAAGATTTGTCCTCTATCCGCTGAATGTCTTTGCGCCACGCAGCCACCAAAGTTTGAGCGTGCACCCGTCGCGGCTGCTTCGGCCCGATGGTTTGCGCTTGGTCGATCGCGATTTCCAAGGCTCCAGGTAGACCAATACTGGCGATCGAATTCGCCATTTGCAGCCGCACCAAATCTTGAAACTGCAATTGCAAACTCTCTATTTGACCTTGAGCCTTCTGGTATAGAGGACGGCCTGGAGCAATCTTACTAGCAGCACCTTGACCTTCTAGCAAGCTAAAAATATGTTCCCCCAGAGGCGTAGTAATCGACTGATTCCAAGTCACCGCCACAGCCCTACCGAACTGCATCAAATCTTGGGCTTCGGCAAACAGAGGTGAATCCGGTGGCACCACAGAAGCCGCCTCGATCGTCCCGTTCAAATCCTTCGCCTGCAAGCGTTTATTCGCCATTGCCAGCAAAACCTTGCTCCACCCTGCAATTTCCTCCTCCGCCTTCGCGCGCGCAAACAGTTTCGAGTCTATTTTTCTAGCCAAGACGATCGCCTCTGCAAACTTTTGCGGAGTTTCATCCTTCGCCAACTCCTTCGCCTCGGACAAGCGCTGCCAGCCGTTTCTTTCCACAGCTATCTGCTGGACTAACTCGTTGTAGCGTTTCTGACTCCAGAAAATATTGTCCAGTTTAAACAGAGCTTGAGCGTAATCCCAGGCTTTTCTTAAATCGTCAACTTTCAAAGCTGCTTGAGCAGTATCGTAAAGCTTTTGACCTTCCTGCCAATTTTTTTCCCAAGCGGTAACAGCCTCCTGTACCTCCGGGTAAGACGGACTCGTTTTGGGAATTTTTCCCACAATGTCCATTGCACCTTTCAAGTCCCCCGCCTCGATTCTGGCTTTGGCAAATCCCAAAATTGCCTTGGACCACTCCCCTACCAAATGTTGGCCCTGGGAGTAGAGTGGGTGTTCTTTGGGCCAAGCCTGCACCAGGACGATCGCGGATTCTAGCTGTTCTAGTTTCCCAGACTTAGCCGCTTGCTGAGCGCAATAAAGCCGCTCTCCGTCGGCTGCTAGTGGCGAAAGTTGCTGGCAATTGGGAGGCGGTGGCATCGTCAGCAACCACAGAAATGCAGCTACACCCGTTACTCCAAAGCCCACCAGGACAGTCAGCCAGATGAGCTGCCACTGCCAAAAACTTCTTTTAGTTTCGACTATCGGTGGCGCTATCGCTTCTGAGCCATCATCCCCTGTAACCGAGTCTGCACTTAATTTTGCTGTCGGTTCCGAGGGGTGGTTGTATGTCACTGGTCTTGAGAATTTGTCAGATTGTCGTCTCGCCATTACTTCAGCCTATCCTGTAATGCGCTTGTGCATTTGGTAGTAATCAAACGCAGCTAAATTATACAGTAATTGACCTACTGCTATGCAGTTAGGACAGGGGAGATAATAATTCATGCTGCACAGATGCTCGATCGCGTTGGCAATTTTCAGCTCTTCAACTGTCGAGATTTGCAGTAAATAAGAACTAGATGAAAGTCTGCGGTGTAACTTTTGGTCGATAACCCAATTTTTTACGATCCGTTGGGGAGTGAGCCTTCTGCCGTTGATTCGGGCGATCGATAGCCGTAGAAGTCGATCCGGTAATCTACGATCCGAACTCCCGTTTGTTGTTCAATTTGTGCTATCAAGTCTGTGGGCAATTCCACATGAATGTCGAGAATCTGAGATGTATCCAGACAATTGACGTGAGAGTGAGAATCGCTGACATTGCCGTACAATCGTCCTTCCGATCGCTCTATGCACTCAATAATCCCTTCTCTAGATAGGGCTTCGAGGTTTTGATACACCGATGTGTGACCGATCGAATGTGCTTGTTGATTTAGGCGATCGTATATTTCACGCGCTGAGAGGTGTTCTTGCGCCTGCCACAGGAGTTCGAGAATCAATCGACGCTGGCGGCTCAAGCGCATTCCCATCGCCTGACAGCGATTTAAAGCATCTTCTAATGAACGAATTGGTTTCACAGCTACCGCCTTCTAAAGCCTGCTCGATTTTTAACTCTCGTACAACGTTGCACGCAGACCATAATTTCCTTAATTCTAACGCAGCGTAGCCCAAAGGTATAGCAGAAGGAGAAAGGAAGATGGAAGATGGAAGATGGAAGAAGGAAAATGCCACAAAATCCATGATTTCTGCAATTAAGAAATTCCTAACAGAGAAATTGGCCCTTAAAAAAGCCTTCAAACCTAACATCCTTCCACCTTCTAGCATCCCAAGTCCTAGGGAGAAGATTTGATAGCGTGAATCAGTAACTTAGCTATTTCCGAGAGTTGCTTTTTGTTAAAAGTTTTGAGCAAAAGCTTGACTACCGCCTTCGGTTCCGCAGGAAGTGCTATGGACTCAGACGCTGGGGCTGTTGCTGGAACGCTGGCCGCTACTTGTGGGGATGCTGCCAAAAGCAGTAAATTTTTACTCGGAGCGATCGCCTTGACTTTCCCCCCTTGCACCAAATCACCAGCATCCTTAAGTTCCTTAATAATCAGTGGAGCTAACACTTTATAAGAGTTTTTCGGATTGGCGATCGCCACTCTAGCGGTTTTGACTAAACTTTGCCAACTTTCGATACCAGTTCCCAACTTATACAGACGAACACACAAATCAGACAACTGCTGGCGAGTAGCAGCCGACTCTTTACCCTTGAACACCTGCAACATTTCTTTGAGTAAAACCATCACCGAAGCTGTAAAATTTGTCGTCGAGACTGTGGGAGCAGCCCCAGACGAACCAGACGAACCAGCAACCCCAGCAACTTTGCCAGAAACTAAGTTATTGAGGTGAGTTTCCAGTTGAGCAAAGGCCGGCATGATTTGCTGGACCAGTTTCTCTCCCTCTTCATTCCTCAAGCCAAAAGGCCCCGACATCCGCTGCACCAAATCCTTAAGGGTATCAACTCCTTTGAGAAACAAAGATTCTGCTGTTTGGTCAACCTGTTTAACGGGCCCGTCCTTGAGAATCTTAAAACAATCTTCCAATCTGTGAGCGGTTGTTTTAATACTATCCAAGCCCAGCATCGCCGCCCCACCTTTGACTGAGTGGGCGGCTCGAAACATCTCTTGAAGGCTTTCGGGGTCTTTCATCGTGGACTTTAAATCCACCAAACCATTTTCTAGAGTATCGAGGTGCTCCTTAGCCTCCTCTATAAATAAACGTAAAATTCGGTCTTGCTGGTCTGACACAACAGTCCTCCTAACAATCTCAGCACCCTCCAGAAAGCACTCCTAACCAGGAAAGTAACGCGACTCATACCAAGAGTCGGAATCTCCTATGCAAGATATTCTAGCCTCAACAGCTAGCACAGTCACATTGTGGTCTTAAGAATCCCTGTTGCTTCAGCACAGGGAGTGTCAAAATACTGGTTTGCTCCGAAGGTTAGATTCCATCGAACTGGTGGGGTGAGATGCGGAAGATTGATTCTACAGTTCTGAGGGAGTATCGGGAGCCACCTCTATGCCCATTCCTGATTGCATCATCTGCTGATCCGTAATCAAGTCGCTCAATTCCTGGAATTGGACGCCGATGTTTTGGCAAGCCAGCTTGAGTTCGCGATCGAATTTATTCATGTCACTACCATAGCCACAAAGTTGGGCTGCTGTGGCAATGCCTTGTGGGGCGTTGGCTTTGGCGCAGTCGATTAATTCAATGCCTTTGAGGGGTTGGGAGGATGCCATAGTGTTAAACCGCAGATGAAGATTTTTTCCTACTGTATCCAAAATGTTGAGGGCGATCGATCTATCCAAAGGCATGAGAAATATAGCAGAAGGAAGGTTTTTGAAGTACACCGCGCGATCGATCTATCCGTGTCTTTAGTGCACTTCATAAACCTGGCTGACAGATTTTTGGGCAACAACTGCCAAAATAGCAGTAGTTGGGATTCCTAAATTTACACCCAGCCTAACTTGGTATAAGTTCTTGTGAAAAACCAGTCTCTATCTAAGATGCACTGGCTCTGGAAAGTCCGGCATCGCCTATTAGTGTCCGTTCTCTTCGCTATTGCAGTTGCATTTCTACTGCCACCTGACTATCTGTGGTTGACCAGGGCTCTGTGCATTTGGGACGCGGGCTTGATCAGCTTCTTGAGTTTGACCTTGGTGTTAATGCTCCAAGCCACTCCAGAAATGATGCGCCACCACGCACAACAGCTCGACGCCGGCCGCTTGGTGATCCTCAGTTTGATATTGGCAGCAGCTTGTGCTAGCGTGCTAGCCCTAGTCTTCCTACTGCAAAATACCAAAGGTCTGGACTCCCATTTGCTAGTTCTGCATATGGGGCTGGCTGCCCTGACAATTTTTGGGTCTTGGCTGCTGGTGCATACTGTCTTTACCATGCACTATGCCCACGGCTACTACCAAAACCCCAGAAAGCCCCATAGCAAATCTGAGCCAGTGAAGGGTTTGGATTTTCCGGGCGACGAGGCACCTGACTACACGGATTTTCTCTATTTTTCGTTTGGGGTTGGGATGACTTGCCAAGTTGCAGATGTGCAGACGACTTCTCGGTCTATGAGGTCTTTAGTTTTGTTGCATAGTGTGCTGTCTTTCTTTTTTAACACGGCTATTCTGGCGATGAGCGTCAATATCATTGCCGGATTGAGCTAAAAAAATCATACAATCTAGATACTTGTCAATAGGTAAGTGAGAACTTTTACAAAAAAAGTCGTCAGTTTTGCATTTCTATCTGCTATGTCTAACAACTGTTTTGCTTCCTTTCCCATTTCTTTGGCTCTCTGATTTATATCTTCCACCTGCTTAATTTTTTCGTTATCACAGGAAAAGCAAAATCTTGCTTGAATTGGTCACGCGATCGATTAGCCCCAGCTAGTAGGTCATCAAGAGCAACCACCGATTCTATGCCCACAACTATTAAAGCTTTCGGCGGTTGCTCTTGGACGGCATTCAGAATGGTTTGATGAAGTATTTTGGTGGCAGGTTCGAGGACTAATTCTTGATATTCAACAGTAGATAGATCGCGCAATTTTTCCAGCATCGCATAACGCAAGCTAGCATAATTGCAGCACACTAAAGTCAAAGAAAAACTTCCTTGAAACCGGGCGATAGTCCGTAGTAAAGTGGAGAGCGATCGCTCATTTTCTGCGGTAACATCTTCGGCGCGATTTGAGTTTACCATAATGTTAGAAATAAAGGGGATATTTAAGGGGTATTTGGTATGAGATCCCCCCTAGCCCCCCTTAAGAAGGGGGGGACTGGAAGCCGTCAAAGTCCCCCTTCTTTCCCCCCTTCTTTCCCCTCTTCTTTCCCCTCTTCTTTCCCCCCTTGGGGGGGTAGGGGGGGTAGGGGGCAGGGCTGTTTCATTCTCAAACAAATCATCGTTTTGTAGGGGTAGTGGATGGTGCGTGCCTACCCTCCTCATCCACGATTTTGTATGTGTTTCAGAGATTGGGGCGGGCACTCTTGGCACCGCCCCTACAAGAGAATGAAACAGCCCTTGGGTAGGGGGGGTAGGGGGGGTGGAGGATGCGAGGGGGATCGAGACTAGGGAAAAATCGAATGAATATCATCTCAACAATTTTGCTGCTGCCACAGCTTGAATTTGTCAGTTTCCATCAATAGCGGATTCAACGCAAACCAAGTTTTTTCATTGTCTACATATTCAAAAACCCACAGGTTTCGCAGCAAATCTTGGTATTCTTTATCTCCATTAATGGTTTGTTCTTTCACCACCTTAAATAGTAATTGCCACTCATCATTATCAATGCCGCGACTCACACTGTCGCGGGAACTGCGAATCACTGATTTCAAAACATCTTGGGAAATGGGAGGGTCATCTTGCTGCAAACAACCAAACAACATCCCCATCAAGTTTCGCAAATGACCGCCGCTGACTCGGCACAATTCATCTAAAGTTTCAGGACTGTCAAAAACTTCCGTAATTAATGTCATATGTTCCTCGGTTGACGCATCAGGAAAAGCCCGCGACATCACCATGCGCCGCAGCAAATTCATCCCCTCCACACATTCGCTACCGTCTCTATTTTTTACTGGCACCATCGGCAAAACTTTTGGGTCAACTCCGCCTCCCAATCGATTTTTCAAAATTTCACTTTCATTCCCAAAAATTAATCCCAGTGGCAGGGTATAAACTAAATGGCAATTGAGTTTGCGCAAGTCATCTCCACGGTTAATAAAGATATATTCTGGTAGCAGTATCCCCGCTGCATTGGGTCGAGAAACTATCCGGTCTAAGTTGTCAACAATCACCACCAATCCTTTTTTACCCTGCTGCTTAAGCTGATTAATTGCGACATCAATAATTTCTTGATTAAAAGGAAATTTTGCCCTCTTCCAAACTTTGGGTGACTCTCCGTGCGATCGCCAACATGATATCTGTCAAATCAAGATCCATTTCATCGAGGTCTTTTGTTGACTCCAAGTAAACTACATGAAATCCCTCATCTGTCAACTCTTTTTGGAGTCGCGATAATTCAGTAGACTTGCCGCAACCAATATGTCCGGTGAATAATTGGCAAGTCCGTTTATCTGGTGAAACGCGGGTAATTGTTCGTTTGAGTATGTTAATAATTTTGCCACCGCGCACTGCCGCAAAATCAATGTAGTAGCGCATATCTTCGGCATTTTCTAACATGAGGGAGTGACTGGGATTGCAGGCGTCGCAGAATTTATTAAAATCTAGAGTCATAATTTTTTAACTAATGATATTGAGTGCGATCGATCGACCGTGATTTCTGTAGGGTCAGGTTCGCTTTATTCTCCCATATAACACTAGATAGCCAATAAACGCGCCTGACTTTTTAGCGAACCGCAAGGAAGAGAAATATATATGGCTATCTAGTGGGGTGGGGGCGGGTTTTTGAGATTGTTAATTATTGGCAGGTATTCTTGGTGAACCCGCCCCTACAGGAATTATGTCTATTTTACCGGAGATGAGATGATTAGATCAATAACTAATGACTCTCACTTTTGTTTCCAATATTTGTAAGCAGCACTGGCCAAGGTGACAACCCCAGTAATTATGGCCGCTTCATCCACCTCAAATTGCGGATGATGGAGAGGATAATTTGGTCGATCTTTTAATCCAACTCCCAGGCGAAACATGGTTCCCGGTGCGTGTTCTAAATACATTGAAAAATCTTCCGCGCCGAGGGATGGTTCTGGTAAAATTTGGACGCGCGATCGACCTAAAGCTTCCAAAGCCGCTGCTTCGAGTAATTGGGTGAGACAGGGATCGTTTTGCACTCCCGGTACACCACGTTTATAGTTGAGTTCATATTTTGCGCCGTAAGTTTGACAGACACCGGCCACAATTTGCTCGATCCAAGCTGGTAGTTTTTCGTAGGTTTCAGGATGGAGCGATCGCACCGTGCCTAATAATTTTACGCGATCGGCAATCACGTTAGGTGCTCGTCCCCCACTAATTTGCCCGATGGTTAAAACCACAGGCCTCAATGGATTTTGCATTCTACTAATCGCCTGCTGCAAAGTAGTAATAATCTGCGAAGCTATCCAAATTGCATCGATCGCCTCGTGGGGACGCGCGCCGTGGCCGGATTCACCCATGACAATCAATTCTAGGTCATCGGCCGCCGCCGTCAGTGCCCCGTGGCGAATTCCCACACAACCGCCGGGAATCGTCGGAAAAACGTGCACTCCCAGGATGCCCTCAACGTCTTTCATCGCCCCATCTGCAATCATCCAACGCGCGCCTTGGGCTATCTCCTCCGCCGGCTGAAATAAAAACCGGACGTGACCAGGTAATTTTTCTTCCAACTGAGCTAATATCATCGCCGCGCCCAAACCGACGGTGGTGTGGATGTCGTGACCGCAAGCGTGCATGACTCCTGGGTTTTTCGAGGCAAATTCCAGGTTTGTGCGTTCTTGCATCGGCAAAGCGTCCATATCGGTACGAATTGCTAGCCAGCGCGACTGGTTGCTATGGCCTTTGATCTCGCCGATGACACCGGTTTTGCCAATTCCTTCGATCGCATGAACTCCACTGGAAGCTAAAACACCAGCTACATAGGCCGCTGTTTGATATTCTTGCCCGCTGAGTTCGGGGTGAGAGTGGATGTGGCGGCGGATTTCGATTAAGCGAGGTGCAAGGGTAGTAGCTAATTCAAGAATGCGGGCAAGCATGAATTTATTTGGGGATGGCGGTACAAACGATTTTCAATTAGGTTAACGCAAATGTCCCACGAACAGGCAACCGGGCTTAAGTTGCGATGTTAATATATCCGGGCTGACTTTTGATGCGATCGATCCAAGATTCAATTGCTGGAAATCGTGTTAAATCAAATCCTCCCTCCGCAGCAACGTGAGTATAAGCAAATAAACCGATGTCAGCAATGGTATAGCGATCGGCTACAAAAAAGTCATTTGTTTCTAAATGCCGTTCCATCACTCCCAAAGCAGCATAACCCGGTGCTTGTTTTTGCTTAAGCGCTTCCTGGAATTCCTCACTTTTACCAGTCAAATACCAAAAACGAGAAGTTGCAATAAAAGGTTCGTGGCTATATTGTTCAAAAAACAACCACTGCATGACTTGAGATCTTTCAAATTTATCATTGGGAAAAAACTCAGTCCCTTCGCTCAAATAAAACATAATTGCATTGGATTCAAATAGAAATTTGCCCGGTTCTATTTCTAACACCGGAATCCGCCCGTTGGGATTTTTCTTCAAAAACTCCTTAGTTCGACTTTCTCCTTTGAGAATGTCAATTTCCAGCGTGGCAAAGGGAAGATGAAGCTGAGTTAACAGCAAGCGGATTTTGTAGCAATTCCCCGACATCGAATATTGGTAAAGTTTCAACATTCTTTTTTTTATACCGCAGAGGACACAGAGAACACAGAGTTAATGTTCACAATTTATGATTTTAGCATTATTCTGTTATAATTATAATATTTTAATTACACTACCTAGGAGCTACGAGCAACGTTGACTATTGTAAATATTTATTGAATAAATTTAGTTTGGTTGCATCCACCTTACAAGCGTCCATATACAGGGTAGGGAGTTGCTTGATAAATGCGCGATCGCTTACCTGATTTCTATTTTTTCAAATACCAATATCGCCGGAGGAATTTTCAATGATTTTTCAACTACAACCTCAATTCATGACTCCCCAAGAATATCTGGAATGGGAAGAACAACAACCCATTAAATATGAATACATGAATGGAGAAGTCTTTGCCATGACTGGGGGAATTCTGCCCCATAACTCAATTGCCATAAACATTACATCTGCACTCAAAAATCACCTGCGGGGTAAAGGTTGTAAAGTCTTTATGGCAGATGCCAAAGTGGGAGTTTCACAAAATGGTCCATTTCACTATCCAGATGTGATGGTGAGTTGCGATCCGCAAGACCAAAGAGCCCGTAAAGTTATTTATCATCCTTGTTTAATTGTCGAAGTGTTATCTCCTGGTACAGAAGCATTCGATCGCGGCAAAAAATTTAGAAATTACCGTCAAATTGAAAGTTTAACAGAATACGTTCTAATTGAAGCCGATCGCCTGAACGTCGAATGTTACCGCATAAATGAAAAAGGCAAATGGGAACTCACTGCTTATTCCCTTGACGCAACAACTATCGACGCTACAGAAGTAGAAGTTGATTTTCCCAGCGTAGATTTCCGTTGTCCGATTTCTTTGCTGTATGAAGATGTGGTTTTTCCTGAAGAAAATACCGCAGATTCTGCCGATCGCTAATTGAGGTGTCTCAAGAGCGATCGCATCATTTAATCAAAAGCAGATGGTAGTTTATTTGTCAGTGCGATCGTTCGAGCGATCGAAACCCGCAACTTCTGCCAAAGTATAAAGCGGCCGCCCCTTTACCTCCTCATAAATCCGCCCTACATACTGACCCAAAATCCCAATACTCACCAACTGTACCGCACCTAAAAAGAAAACCGCCATCATCACAATTGTCAAACCAGTTAATGCCGAATTTGGATAAAAAATCCGCCAATACAAAATCAAAAAAGCCATTAATACAGATACAAATGCAGCAAATAATCCCAAATAAATCGAAAGTCTGAGGGGAACTTTTGAAAAAGATACTAAACCATTCATTGCTAAACTCAAAGATTTTCTAAACGTATACTTCACCTCGCCGGCAAAACGCGGATCACGTTCAAATTTAACTGCTGTTTGCTTAAAACCAATCCAAGCCCGCAGTCCCCGAATGTAACGATTTCGTTCTGGCATGGCGTTGAGTACATCGACTACACAACGATCCATCAAACAAAAATCTCCTGTATCTATGGGAATATCAACATCGGCAAGATGGCGCAAAATGCGATAATACATATAAGCTGGCAACCGCTTAAACCAACCTTCTTTATGCCGTTGAGTGCGTTGAGCGTACACAACGTGATAGCCTTGTCGCCATTGTTCTACCATATCTATAATCAACTCCGGCGGGTCTTGCAAATCGCCGTCCATTACTACTACAATTTTACCTGTAGAAAAGTTTAAACCAGCAGTCACGGCTATTTGATGGCCAAAATTGCGGGCAAAACTGAGGTAAGAAATGCGTGCATCTTTTTCATGCAATTCTCGCAGAAGTTCCAAAGAGCGATCGCGACTGCCATCATTGATTAAAATTAACTCTACTGGTCCATCCATCCGAGCCATCACCGCACTAATTCGCCGGTAAAGTTCCGGGAGAGTTTCTTCTTCATTATAAATAGGAATTACTAAGGAATATTTGGGTATGCTTTTCATGATAGTCGATGTTTTACTTCTGCTTTTTAAGTATTATATCAATTCCGGTTGTATCGGAATGATTAAACCACAGAGAACACAGAGGACACAGAGAAAGAGAAGAGAGAAATAGTAATTCCGATGTCAACGGATTTGATATTAAATCACCGATCTATTTTTTCATAAATACGCTCAGGGGTGCAACGGAAAATTTTTGTACATAAGTTTGATTTTTGATAACCATTTCTTTTCCTGGTGGGCGCTCTTTTTTGCTAGCTTGGTAAATTATTGCGCAGGGAATAAAGCTCTTGTAGGGTTCAAAATTTAATTTTTTCTCGACTACAGGATCGATGGTAGAGATATGTTCAATCCGAGGTGCTGGTTTTCCCGGTTCTTGAAAAAGTACCCACAAGGGATATTCCCAGGAATTTTTAGTCCAAAATGATAGTCCTATATTTGTACAGTTTTGAGTTTTGATAAAATCTACTGTTTGATTGTAAGAATCCTCGATTTTCGGCCTACTTGTAAAGTAAAGTTCATTTCTGGTTGTATTAAGAATGTTACTTTCTCCTAGCAAAGGTCGAAATTTGTTATGAGAAATCCAAGGCAGGGACATAAATATCAAAATTCCGGCAATATAGTTGGCTATTTTATGATTTGATAATTGTGATATTGTCATTCCAAACAATGGTGCGAATAATACAAAAAATGTCATGTGGTGGCGACTTTGCCAAGGCTGAAATTTAAGGATTAAACATATTAGTAAAAATGTACTTATGGTAGCCACTAAATAAATTATTATTAAATTGGTTTTTCGGATTTTTTCGTTGTTTAAAATTAGAATAAAATTGGCAATTATTAGCCCAAAATGAATGGGATTGGTAGCATTATTTTCATTGAATGACGGTGTAGTTAGAGCATAGACTTGTCCTGGAGGCCAGGTGATTCGCGGATCATTTGGCAGAATACCTAATATTTTGTGCAGCATTTTAACTACTGCGACAATTAAGCCATTAATTTGGGAAATACTGGTGCCGGTGTGCATGGCTAAATTTCTAATTATATTTGACCCAAAAGTGGGGAGGCTAAATATTTCGATTTTGTATTCTTTAGTAAAATCTTGAGGAGCGCCGATCGCGTATCCAAACAAATCATAATTTCGCCAATAATGACCTAGATTCAGGAGAATAGTTACAGATGCTATCATCAAAATGGGTGGCAACATTTTTTGATGAAAGCGCTTAATTCCTACTATTAAAAACCAGATTATAAAAGGTAGTGAAAATATGTAAGCTGTGGTTTTTGTCAAGCAAGCTAGACCCAAGCTTGCACCAATTTTGAGAGTGTTAGATAGAGTAATTCCTGCTGACATTCCCGCTAAACCGCAGCAGACAAAACACACTACCCAAAAACATACAGCATAGTCGTTTTGGGTGCTAGAACCTTGGAGGATTCCCATGGGTAAAGTTGCAGCAAAGACGCTGGCAAAAACTTGACCCCGCAAGTTCGCTCCCAGTTGCTGAGCAATTAGAGAAACGCCGATCGCACTGCCAACCATACTCAACCATTGTATCAGATTCGCAAAGCGATCGCCCCCGCTTAAAATCTGAAAGTGCATAATCGCAAATTCTGCCCCAGGCGGGTGATACAATTGCGGTACATAGGATGTTGGATAATGCTCGACACTCCCATTTTGCATCCAGTGAACCACCCGACTCATGTGATATGTCATGGAATCCCAATTGTTAGGTGGCGAAACTATAGCTATTAAACCAATGGTCACAAAAATCAATGATATACTTGCTAGTAAACCTACTAAAAAGCGGGGTATTTTAATTTGATGATTTAGTAAATAATTGGGCTTGATATTTAAACTTTTTAGATATATGATTAAAATCACAATATCGGCGGATAACCACAAGTAAAATACCGAATTAAAAGCGAGGGATTTGAATAAGCTTAAAATTTCCGTAGATAAAGCAATCGCCACTCCCCATGCAATCGCAGCAGATAAAACCGCACTGCGCCAACAATTATTTATTTGCTGGAATATCAAAAATAAAATTAGTAAATAAACCAGGGGAAGCAAGCCGAATATATCTGTAGTCATAAGGTTTATACTACGGTGGTTATGTATTAAATTTTGTTAATACTGAAGGCGGCCGTCACGCAAGGGTTGTCGAAGTCTTGAAACCGCTACCGAGTTATCCCCAAGTCCGTCGCCAGGGGCTTGCGTCTGGTTTTTTGCTCAGAGTTTTTAGGGGTGGGAAGAGGGGCCTTAACCCCTACCTCCCTAAAAATATTAGTCTTCTTTTCGATCGTTCAGACAGGGGGAGTAATTTTTGACGATCAACAAACAGTTTCGTCCATCAGCGGTTCTCACATAACTGAGAGTATCACCGATGTCTTTCATTAATTTTAGACCCCGACCACCCGGAGCTTCAATATCTACTGTTTCGGAAATATTTTTGATTTTTGCTTCTAAATCAAAGGGTTCGCCGCAATCCCAGATTTTAATCTCTACAAATTCAGGGAACACTACCACCTGAATTTCCACAGGTAAATCTGCTGGTTTGCCATTATGGGCGTGACGGACGGCATTGGTAAAGCCCTCCGCCAAAGCCAACTGGCACCTGATCCAAACACTTGTGGGAATTCGCGACTCGTACAATTTTGAAAACCACGACAAAACGCGGTCTAATCCATTTAGACCCGTATTGACTTGAAGATCCGCTTTCTTGAGCATCGGCAACTTTTCGTAACCTTTCAATTCAATCAATCTCAGCTAATGAATAATTTCACTGGCTGGTGGGCAAAATACAACAATACAAAATAAAACTACAGAAAATACAACGGTCGCAAAATTCAATGATAATTTGAGGGTAGTAGTTTCGAGGGGCAGGCAGTATAGATATTTAATCCACTAATCGGTTAAACAGGATACCATATGTAGGGATTCGATGTCAACCAGGGCCGGGGCAAAATAAAAGTCTATAAAAATTTATATTTTGAATATAAACTGAGTGAAGTTCGATCGCGCCGAAATTTCCCTCAAATTTAAACGTAAATTGAACTCAAAGGCCCGCTGTCAACAGCAATTACCTAGAAAGCGATGTTATTAGACTATACTCAATCTCAGACCAACGCGCTGACAGGATATATTTTGAATGACCCCCAGACCTTGAAAGACTTGTAGTACCTGAGTGCCATGTTTCAAATTCTGGTTATAGACGATGATACTGCGGTTCAAGAACTGCTCAGAAGAACCCTGAAAAAACAGGGTTACGAAGTAACGGTAGCAAGTAATGGCGAAGACGGTGTAGCACAGGCGCAAAAACTGTGTCCGGCTTTGATAATTTGCGATTGGATCATGCCACGCTTGACAGGCATCGATGTGTGCCGTCGAGTCAAGGCCGATCCACATCTGTCAACTACACAATTCTTTTTGCTGACTTCTTTGGGGTCGATCGCCGATCGAGTCAAAGGACTTGATGCCGGTGCCGATGATTTTATCTCCAAACCCATTGAACTCAACGAGTTGCAGGCGAGAGTGCGGGCCGGACTAAGGCTGCACCAACTCAGCCGAGACTTGAAAATTGCTAAGCAAAGTCTGGAAGCAGAACTAGCTGAGGCGGCGGAATATGTGCAGTCTTTATTGCCAGATCCGATGGTGGAACCCGTCAGCATTGAGTCAAAATTCATTCCCTCCCGTCAGTTAGGAGGAGATTGCTTTGACTACAACTGGCTAGACTCGGATTATTTGGCGATTTATTTGCTAGACGTCGCCGGACACGGTTTGCGGGCGGCCCTGCCTTCTGTGGCAGTGTTGAATTTGTTGCGATCGCGCGCCTTACCCAACATTGACTACTACAAACCCAGCGACGTTTTGCGGGCGCTGAACACCACTTTCCAGATGAGTTATCAAAATGACAAGTATTTCACCATCTGGTACGGGGTGTACAATCGGATCGATCGCCAGTTAGTCTACGCCAGCGCCGGTCATCCCCCGGCGGTGTTGATTTCCCAGTCCCCCACTAGCAATGCCAAAGTCCAGCAACTGAAAACCCCCGGAATGCCCGTCGGGATGTTCCCAGAAGCCCGCTATGTCGATAACACCTGCCATGTCGAGGATTTGAGCACTCTCTACATCTTTAGCGACGGGGTTTACGAGATTCACCAACCTGATGGCAATATCTGGGGGCTCGATCCTTTCATTGATTTGTTAGCAGCTTACAACGGTGCAACTGCCGACCAGTTAGAGTTAGTTTTGAGCTATGTTCAAAAGTTGAACGCTAAAGCCGTGTTTGATGATGATTGGTCTTTACTCAAGATCAATTTTGGGTGATGCCGATAGCTGGAGGAAATATGCAGAAGTCCGCAAGGTTTGACTCTTACGGACTCTTAAATATTTGACTTCAATTTTCCAGTCGGTTAGCGAAGCTTTAAACTTAGGATCGATTAATTCTAAGTTTAAGGCAGAAGCGATCGGTTTGGAAGATGAAACCAGCAATTTTCGACACTTCTAGTTGGCCTGCATAGATTGACCGAGATTTAGTTGACCTCAGAAGTTAGCAGCCAAAAGATCTAGTTATTTAAAGCGCAATCTTGCTATTAAAAGCATCACGGGTGGCAAATATCTCAAAAACTCGATCCATACTGGTGAGTTCAAATAAGATGCGGATTTGCTCGTTGATAGAACAGACGACTAACTGACTCCCAGCGGCCCTGACTGTTTTGAGCGCCAAGACTAAAGCGCCCAAACCAGAACTGTCCATAAATGTCACGTCTTGGAAGTCTATTAATACGACATCGGCTCCCGCTTGCACGAGGTCGCTAATCTCTAGGCGGAATTGACCGGCCTTGGTGCCGTCTAAAATACCAGAGGGTTGAATAATTTTAACTACAGGACTCATATTTTGCGGTGGGAATGTCAGAATTTCTAGCCAGACTACGTTAGTATAGCTGCGAGACGGACTCCGATCCAAATACCTAGCATAGACCTAGATATCTAATCGATCGCTCCTGCTGGGATCACCTTGGCACGGTAAAGCAGTTTTTCGCCTTGTCTGTATCCGGTATAGCGTACTGTCACCTGTTCTCCCGGCTGGGCTGTTCCGGCTAGCAGTTGATGCTCTTGTGGATTATAGGGGATGGAGGTTCCCACAGGGGCGATCGACTCTACTCCCCAGTGCAGCAACAATTTTTCGACAGGCCGTACCAAAGGCAGTAATTTGACTGCTGGTAACTGCTGGTTTTCCTGAGCTTTCCTCGCTGCTGTCGGCCACTGCAACATCCAGGATTCTAAAATCTGCAAGCTAGAAAGCTGGAATTCCTCCATCAAAGACGATCGTTGAAGATCCAGTCTAGCTTGCAGCCGCTGATATTCTTGTTCTATGGCTGTCGGTGCCGGCTGCTCTAACTCTACAGAACCAGGGGCAAAAGTTGCCAGCAGTTCGTTTAAGGAAATTTTCAAGGCTTGACTGATTTTCAGCAGGATATCTGCTGACATTTGCAAGGCTAAGCCCCGACGCAAACGGCTGAGCTGAAGTTCACCAACTCCTGCTGTTTGGCTGAGTTCTCGATCGCTCTCTAGCCCTGCTTGCTGCATCAGACATTGTAGTTGAGGAGCGTAATCTGGAATCTTGCTTACCACAAAAAAGCCATCCCAATTAATAACTTAATATATTCTTTATAGTAATCGGTCAAGTGCCACAACTCCATTTTGAGAGCGGGTCAGAGAACCCGCTCCACCATTATGGTCAAAATAGTTAATCAGTAGCGATTACAAAGCTACTTTTTCTGGGGTAGCCGAGGCTGTAGTTGTCGCAGCAGCTTGCAAGTGTGCTTCTAAAAACCACAAGCGCTTGTCAATTGTCCGCGAAATTTCAGTATATAAGTCAGCGGTATCAGCATCGCCGAGTTCCCCTGTTTTATCGATGGCTACTCGCAGATGTTTAGCATAAGGTGCGTAGCGATCGGCCAAAGCAGTCACGTACTCTTTGCCATCTAAAATATCAAAAGGAAATTCTGGCAAAATCGAATCAGCCGCCGCTGTACGGGCTGTTCCTACAGCCAAACCCCCCAAAGCCGTCACCCGTTCCGCCACCGTATCAACATAATCTTCGAGTTCTGTTGCCATTTCATCAAATAGCAAATGCAACTGATAAAAGTCCATGCCTTTGACGTTCCAGTGAGCTTGCTTGACTTGGGTTTTCAAGTCGAGAGTCGTTGCGAGGGTGGCGTTGAGCAGCCCAACTATTTGAGAGCGGGTTTCTGCTGGCATATCGATACGAGTTGGATAAAGATGTTGTTTGTGGTTGTTAGGACTCATAGCTTTTGTACCTTGTGATTTTTGACTTAAAAAATTTAGAGTGCGATGTTTCCTGAGCTCACGCTAGGTGCATCTGCAACACAGAACGGGGAGCACGGCGGACTTTACACGGGATTGTTTCTAAACCGAGGCGTTGACAAGCTTCGTATCGGTGACAGCCGGAGAAGCCGTAATATTGACCATCTACTTCTAGCACGTCGATGGGCTCGTTTAAACCTATCTCTCGGATGGATTCCATCAGAGCGATGACTTTGGTGGGGTCGTTGACTCGCGGCAGGGGGCGGCGAATCTGGTTGAGGGGTATTTCTTCGATCCTCATGGCTCCTCTTTGTTGCTGCTAATTAAATCATACTCGTAATGACTTCGACTTGGCAAGTAAAATGTATCACAGTTGCTTGAGCTCGGTCAGGATGTCCACTACAAGCTCAGCTAAAATCAAAACTGCTAAATTTCCACTATCGGAATAGTTAGCAGCATTCTAGAGATTTTTGGATTGAAAGGCTAAGCCGTCAATTTCCACAAAACGATGTTCGGTGGATTTAATAATGTGTCTCTCTGCTAGCTGCATTCAGACTCTCCATTTTTTAATTCAGCAATGATTCTTTCTATTTTTCGTGCAGCGGGGCGTTGTCCGTAAAGTCGCGCTGCAAAACTCGTAACTACTGCCACCAAATCTTGCATTAATTCATCTTGACCGTTGTCAGTTAAATTGACAATTTCTAGTTTGACTCCTAATCTCACCAGAAGTACATCTAAATAATGTGTTCCGAATCGAGCCAAACGGTCTTTGTGTTCAACCAAAAGAATATCGTAATCATCTTGTTGCAGGAGTGTTTCTAACTGTTTTCTGTGGTCGTTCAATCCACTACCAATTTCTTTGACATTTCTGACAATTTGATAACCGTTGGCAATTGCGTACTCGGTTAATCGCTCTGATTGGCGGTTGAGATTGTCTTTGTTCTCAGAAGATGAGACTCGGCTATAAATAGCGACTCGGTTTTTCTTTGATTCAATTGATGGCGCTGGCGGCGAGTAGTCAACTATAATTAGACCACTTTCCGTTTGTCTTGCTGGATGTGGCAGTTTATTGGCTTTCCACCAGCGCCATGCGGTTGTGTAACTTATGCCTATGGCTTTTGCGTAGTCAGGTAGTTTCATTTCGTCCTCCTGACTATATAATACTACTTCTGCTTACTACTGCTTATAATCTTATTAAAGTTTTACAATACAAAAACTGTGTGGATTCAAACATCTAAAATGCCCAATTGCAAATGGTTTAGCTCAATTTCTAGCGCTGCGATCGCAGCGTTGTGCCTGTGGCCGCTCCCTAGCACTCCCGCCACGGCCCAAAGCCCCCAAAATCGAGAAATCAAAATCGGTGTAGTACAGCGGTTTGGCACGAAAGCAACGGATAAGTTGACCCTGAAAGCCCTACCCGGTGACAGCTTAACTTTAAGTTACAAAACTCCTCAAGGTATAAAAACCGCCCAGGTTCCTAGCATCAAGCTAGAAATCGCCGCGAAACCGCTGGAAACACCAGCAGTAGAAGAACGAGTGGTATTAAGTTCCCACCGCAGTTTTGAAAGTGCAGAAGATAGTGCTAATCAATGGCGAGCTAAGGGAATTGAAGTAGAAATTGCTCAACCTTTGCGCTGGCAAGTTTGGGCAAAAAGAGATAATTATAACTCTCCTTTAGTGCGACGTTTATTATTGCAAAGTTTGCAGGAACAAGGGAATAAAACTGCTTTTTTGGATAGCAAAGTTTTGCCCACAATCCCCCAGGCATTTTGGGTTTTAAACGGTTTTCGTTTTAACCGCAATGAGTTAGATGTGACGGCGGGTAAAAATGTGATTGAGGTTCTGGAACAGACTACTCAAGAGGCGACAGCTACTGAAAAAGAAAAAGCTATTCAACAAACTCGCCTTTATGGTGGGAGTTTGCACCTACAGAAAAATGCTTATGGCACTTATACTTTGGTCAATGAAGTGCCGACAGAAACTTATTTACGGGGAGTAGTGCCGCACGAAATTGGCGCTTTTTCGCCCTATGCTTCCCAGGAAGCACAGGCTATTTTGGCGAGAACTTATGCCCTGAGAAATTTGCGCCGTTTTGCGATCGATAATTACGAGTTGTGTGCTGATGTTAACTGCCAAGTGTATAAGGGTTTGACGGAGGTTTTTCCGCAAACGGATAAGGCGATCGCCAAAACTAGCGGTTTGGTTCTGACTTATCGTCAGGAGTTGGTTGATGCCCTTTATTCCGCTTCTAGTGGCGGCGTTACTGCGCTTTTTGGGGATGTGTGGCACGGCTCGGAACGCCCTTATTTGCGATCGATCGTGGATGCGCCTCAGAATATTTGGGATTTGTCGAAGCAGAGTTTGTCTGATGAAAACAATTTTCGCCGCTTTATGAGTTTGAATAAGGGGTTTAATGAGGAAAAACAAGATACTTTTCGCTGGCGCGAAGAAGCTTCCTTAACATCAATTGCTGGGTTTCTCAAACAGTATCTTCAGAAAAAACAGCATCCTTTGGCGAATTTTAAAACTATTAGTCAGGTAGCGGTGGTGCAAAGGTCTCCCGGTGGTCGAGTTTTGAAAATGAAGGTAGAAACTGACTTGGGGACAATCGATATTGATAAAGATGAGATTCGCAATGCTTTTTTCCCTCCCATCAGCACTTTGTTTTACCTAGATCCGATTTACAATCCCGACAAAACCCTCAATGGCTATGCTTTTGTCGGAGGTGGCTTCGGACATGGGGTGGGAATGAGTCAAACGGGTTCTTACAATTTGGCTAATTTGGGCTGGAGTAGCGATCGCATTCTCAGCTTTTATTTTCCAGGCGCTCAAGTTGTCCCGCTGAATGATGGGATTACATTTTGGCGACCTGAGAATCCATAGGCATCAACAATAATTAGTGTAGAACAAGTATCCAACCTATTCTTAAAAAGCTTTTTCCCAGATGTCTAACATATATTTAGGGACATGGCACTGCCATGTCCCTAACTGACATTACCTCTGTTTGACCAGATTTCAGTCTAGCCATCAGCTCAAACAACTATTGATTAATAGCTTGGAGTGACAGCCGAAGGCTGAGGCTGTTTTTAGTACAGCGATTCTTCTTTGTGAGTTTCGATGGTGCAATCAGACTTAGGATAGGCGACGCAGGTGAGGACAAATCCAGCCTCAATTTGGTCATCATCCAAGAAAGATTGGTCTGATTGATCGACTTCCCCTTTGGTGATTTTGCCGGCACAGGTGGAACAAGCACCAGCGCGACAAGAGTACGGGAGGTCTAGTCCTGCTTCTTCGGCAGCGTCGAGAATGTAAGTATCCTCGTCAACTTCAATGGTTTGGTTAATTCCTTCAGCTTCGCTGACGAGGGTAACTTTGTAAGTTGCCATGCACTAATCCTCTCAAAAATTCAACAAGATATATAAGCTTTCCTAATGGAAACTTCAAAGCTCTATTAGCTCTGAGGTTTGCTCTTAGGTTGGTTCTCTCTCTGATAGTAGGGGAAATAAGGGAGGTTGCAACACTCATTTACAAAAAATTTGAATGGGATTAGTTATAATTTTTTCTAATTTCATCTTGATTACTTATACCTGCTGTAGTTTCTCGGCATGAGGAGGAAATGTATAGTTGAATGGCATCAAGATTTGGGTCGAAAATCCCGCGATCGCATTTTTGCACCAATTCAAGATTTGGGCGATCGAGCTGTAAAGCTTTGTGGCGCTTGTTTTTAGCAATTTTTGAAAATGTGACATCTAAAATCCTATGACTAATATTGATACTCGATCGCCTTTTTCGGTCAATGCTCCAATTAGGGTGGGGATTGTGGGCACTGGTTTTGCTGCTAAGTTGAGAGCCGAGATGTTGCAAACTGACGCCAGAGCTCACTTAGTGACAGTGGCGGGTCACACCCCCGACAAGACGGAAGCATTTTGTGAAGCCTTCGGCGCGGAGGCTGCGGTTTCTTGGCGCAAGTTAGTGGAAAGGAACGATTTGGATTTGGTGATTGTGTGTACGGTGAATCGGGATCACGGGGCGATCGCGATCGCGGCCTTGGAAAACGAAAAGCACGTTGTGGTGGAATATCCTCTATCTTTAGATATATCTGAGGGAGAAAGGGCGATCGAGCTAGCCACCCAAAAGCAAAAACTCCTGCACATCGAACACATAGAATTATTAGGTGGCTTACACCAAGCCATCAAAACATCTTTGCCCTTAATTGGCAAAGTTTTTTACACCCGCTACGTTACTATTACAGCTCAACGTTCAGTACCTAAGCGTTGGACTTATCAACATTCGCTATTTGGGTTCCCATTAATTGGTGCAATTTCGCGACTACATCGATTTACCGATTTGTTTGGAGAAGTGACAAGCGTGAACTGTCAAACTCAATTTTGGGACACTCAGCCAGATTTTTATAAAGCTTGTTTGTGTAACGCCCAGTTACGCTTTGCGAATGGAGTTTTTGCGGAAGCTGTTTATGGAAAAGGCGAAACTTTTTCGCAGTCGGAAAACGTTTTTACAATTTACGGAGAAGAGGGAACGCTGGTTTTTACTCCCGAATCCGGTCAATTAATTCAGGGCGAAAATAGACAAACAATAGAAGTTGGAACGCGGCGCGGTTTGTTTGCTAAGGATACAGATATGGTGTTGGAATACTTGTTAAATGGTACGCCTTTGTATGTGAATAATGCTAGTAGTTTGTATGCTTTGAAGGTGGCAGATGCGGCAAGGCGATCGAGTGAGATCGGGCAAAGCGTAGCTGCGGGTAAAAAAGCATCAATTAAGCGGGCAGAAGATTCGTGAGGCGACCCACTCTATCTCAGGACAGATGTAAAGCCGAGATTATTTGTATTCAATACTACTAATTAACTAAACTTTTAGGAAAATAGTAATGTTAGATATTGATGAAATGAGTTCAAAAGAAATAGAGCAACTTCTACACACAGTAGGATACGGTCATCTTGGCTGCATACACGAAGGCAAACCCTACGTGATGCCCATGAATTATTATATCGAAGAACAGGAAATCTACCTGTTTACCACGATCGGCATGAAGACTCATGACATAGATGCCAATCCAGAAGTCTGCCTACAGGTAGAAGAAATTCAGGATGCACTTCATTGGCGCAGCGCGATCGTCAATGGTAGAGCCTCCCGTCTCACTATCAAGGAAGAGATCGATCGAGCCATGCACTTCATCCAAGAACGCAATCCCACACTTTCTCCTGGGATGGCTCGAACCTGGATTGATGCTGAGGGACGTTCAGAGGCGATCGCCATTTACCGCATCCACGAGACTGAAATGAGTGGACGCACGACTGATGGAGTCAGCAGTCACTAAAAACTTAGATATTGCACCATTTGCCATCAGCTTGGCCAGGACTGGCTCTCCTGTCCACCCCACCATAAATTAACTCTTTGTGGAACAAGAAGTCAGACCTGTTAAGCGAGAATTATCCCGTGAAAAATTAGGGATTATCTACCTCTGAGGATATACAGCTTTTAAACCTAAGATAGATGACAAAAAATCGCGTTTATAAAAGAATAATAGGTAAATCAAAAAAACCAGAATCAGCAGAAATCATCATGGTGAATAAAATGGAAATGACCAATAAGATTGAAATCAACAAATCTGTGCCCCACGAGCGATGGGGTGAATTTTTCGATCAGTTTACCGATGGCAATCGCGGCCGGAATATTTCGATCGAAATCATCGGTTCAGAACTCGGTGATGCAGAACTGATTAAGAACGCACCTTTAATGGCGATGGTTTACGATCGCCCAGGCAAAGGAGATGATTTGGTAATTGAAGTGGGTAAAGATGAGGTGACTTACGCTCACACGATCGATTCACCAACCGAAGTTTTAACCGGACAAAACTCAAACGGTGTGGTGATAGCGGTTCGGATTAGCGATGCTGCTGGGACACAAACATTAATCGAGCTACAAGCTAGTTGAAACGAACATGAAACAACGAAAACTGGGCAATCAAGGATTAGTAGTCTCAGAGTTAGGACTCGGCTGCATGGGGATGTCCGAGTTCTACGGGCTCGCCGATGAGTCAGAATCGATCGCCACCATTCACCGTGCGTTAGAGCTAGGCGTGACTTTCCTCGACACCGCTGATATGTACGGTGTCGGTAACAATGAAGAATTAGTGGGCAAAGCGATTAAAGGCCATCGCGATCGAGTCATTATCGCTACCAAGTTTGGCAACGTGCGCGGTAGTGACGGCAGCTTTCAGGGAGTCAACGGCAAACCCGAATACGTGCGCTCTGCTTGTGATGCCAGTCTCAAGCGTCTGGGCGTAGATGCGATCGACCTTTACTACCAGCATCGAGTCGATCCCCATACTCCGATCGAAGACACCGTAGGCGCAATGGCGCAGCTCGTCCAAGCCGGAAAAGTTCGCTACCTCGGCCTTTCCGAAGCCGCCAGCGCCACCATCCGCCGCGCCCAAGCAGTCCACCCTATTTCCGCACTACAGACAGAATATTCCCTGTGGAGCCGGGAGCCAGAAGCCGAGATTTTGCCCACCTGTCGAGAACTAGGGATTGGCTTTGTGCCTTACAGTCCTCTGGGGCGCGGGTTTCTCACAGGCAAAATCAAGACCTTGGACACGCTATCTGAAGGAGACTATCGATCGCAACGATATCCTCGCTTTCAAGCCGAGAATCTCCAGCAAAATCTGGAATTAGTCGAGCAAATCGAGCAAATGGCCGCCGCTAAGGGCATCAAAGCCGGACAGTTAGCGCTGGCTTGGGTATTAGCCCAGGGCGAAGACATTGTGCCGATTCCAGGCACCAAACGTCGCACCTACTTGGAAGAAAACATTGCAGCAGCCGATGTGACGCTGACTCAAGCAGAACTAGACCAAATCGCCAAAGCGCTGCCATTAGGAATTGCAGTGGGCGATCGCTACCCCGATATGAGCACCGTCAATCGTTAAGAATTGGGGAGGGTAGGCACGGGGGCACTACCCCTACAACTGAAACAGAAGAGCCTTTGTAGGGGCGGTGCCCCGTGCCCGCCCTCTCAGTAGGAATTGCAGTGGGTGATCGCTACCCCGACATAAGTAAACAATCACGAGCACAATCCATGAAAACAAACGCCTACGCAGCACAAAACGCCACGAATCCACTCGCACCCTTCAACTTTCAACGCCGCGATGTCGGCAAGCACGATGTCGCGATCGAAATTCTATATTGTGGCGTGTGTCACTCCGACTTGCATACCGTCCGCAACGAATGGCAGAACACCACATACCCTTGCGTCCCCGGCCACGAAATCGTCGGACGGGTAGTAAAAGTTGGAGCCCACGTCAAAAAATTTAAGGAAGGCGACACCGCAGGAGTCGGTTGTATGGTCGATTCCTGTCGCACTTGTGCCAACTGCGAGGAAGACTTGGAACAGTTTTGTGACAACGTGATTTTCACATACAACTCCCCCGACAAACACCTTGGTGGGATGACGTTTGGGGGATATTCGGACAGCATCGTCGTAGATGAAGCCTTTGTGCTGCAAGTTCCAAAGAATTTGAATCTCGCCGGCGTCGCCCCGCTGCTTTGCGCTGGAATTACCACTTATTCCCCATTACGCCACAACAATGTTACCAAAGGTCAAAAAGTTGGTGTTGTGGGACTCGGTGGACTGGGACACATGGGGGTGAAATTGGCGAAGGCTTTGGGCGCTCATGTCGTGGTATTCACCACCTCGCCGAACAAAGTTGAAGATGCCCTGCGACTCGGAGCAGATGAAGTAGTCAATTCCAAGAATGCCGACGAGATGAAAAAACATCTGAATAGTTTCCATTTCATTCTCGACACTGTATCCGCGCAACACGATATCAACGCCTATCTCCTGCTATTAAAACGCGATGGCAACCTCACCCAAGTTGGGGTACCAGCCGAACCGCTTTCCCTGAATGTTGGTAGCTTGATATTTGGTCGGCGCAGTCTCAGCGGCTCCCTGATTGGTGGCATCAAAGAAACTCAGGAAATGCTGGATTTCTGCGGCAAGCATGACATCACTTCGGATATCGAACTCATCCCCATTCAGAAAATCAATGAAGCCTACGATCGCCTGGTGAAGAGCGACGTAAAATATCGCTTCGTTATTGATATGGCATCGTTGCAAGAGGCCGGGTAGCTCTGATAAGGTTCGGAATTAATCGCTTTTGTTCTAGTCCAGATCCCCCTAAATCCCCCTTAAGAAGGGGGACTTTGAGTGCTTCATGTCCCCCCCTTATTAAGGGGGGTTAGGGGGGATCTAGACTTTAAACGATATGATTGCCGTCAAGACTTTGGGCGGCTCAATGTCTGAATTAACAACGATCGCCAACAGATTTCCGATCGACATCAAGGACAAAAATTATGACAAATATCATCAGCCGCGAAATTCAGTTAGTCTCCCGCCCGAACGGGATGCCAACCGCAGATAATTTTGCGATCGCCAAAACCGAAATAAAGCCACTTCAAGACGGGCAGATACTCGTTCGCAATCGCTACATATCGGTAGATCCGTATATGCGCGGACGCATGAATGAGAGCAAATCCTATGTGCCGCCCTTCGAGTTGGGTAAAGCATTGGAAGGTGGCGCAGTCGGCGAAGTCATCGAATCGCGCGCCGAGGAATTCAAGGCGGGTGATGTCGTCACTTCCAACTTTGGCTGGCGGGAATACTTCACCGCAGCGCCGACAGAATTGCATCTTGTCAACCGCGAAATTCAACCGCTGTCTGTTTATCTCGGTGTCCTCGGTATGACGGGAATGACGGCTTGGGCTGGATTGAATTTGGTAGATGTGAAAGCAGGTGATGTAATTTTTATTTCGGGTGCTGCGGGCGCGGTGGGAAGTGTGGCGGGACAACTGGCAAAACTGCGCGGATGTCATGTCATCGGCTCAGCAGGTTCAGCCGAAAAAGTCAAGTTTCTGCTGGAAGAATGCGGATTCGATCGCGCTTTCAATTACAATTCTGGCCCAGTCCTCGAACAATTGAACCAGGCGGCACCCGACGGAATTGATGTTTATTTCGACAATGTTGGAGGCGAAACCCTCGAAGCGGCGCTGTCAGCCTTGCGCGTGCACGGCCGGATTATCGCTTGCGGCAGCATTTCTGGTTACAACAAGCCGCAGCCAGGCCCGAACAATTTGTTTAATATGATTGGCAAACGGTTGACGATGAAAGGGCTGATTGTTGGTGATTCGCTCGATCGTCAAAAGGAATTTGAACAGGAAGTTGGTGGTTATTTCCAAGCTGGCAAATTGAAGAATCAGGAAACAGTGGTAGTAGGAATTGACCAAGCGGTGGGCGCGTTCATCGGACTTTTTGAGGGCAAAAATCTTGGCAAAATGGTGGTGAAGTTGGATTAGGGTGCGATAATTAATTTAACCCAAGTTGTAGAGAATTGTTTGACGTTATTTGGTTTAAAAAGGTATGGATCTCAAACTATCAGGAAAGGTTGCATTGGTCAGTGGTTCAACGGGTGGAATTGGACTGGCAATCGTTCATCTTCCCTAATTCAGCGATTTGCTTCAACGTCTGAAGTTGCTGCGTTAGTTGCGTTTGTTGCTAGTCCTTTAGCCTCTGCGATTAATGGGGCTGCCCTACGAGTCGAGGGTGGAGTGGTGCGATCGATTGTGTAGCGAAGTTTTTACCTTGATGTGCTGGGAAAATCTCTCACTCCCTACATTTCCGAACAGAATGCTTTCGTTCAAACAAAAATAAGGAGCGTTACATTTCATTAACTCACCCTAAAGTGATCGCTATTCCTGTGAGTCTTGATTTTTAGGCGATCGCCAATAACTTCTCATAACTCAACAACAAAGCCAACCATTTATGTTTGCCTAATCTCGACTACAAATATAGCGGTTCTCAAATAGATGAAGTATGGCAGACGGCTGTAGGGACACGGCAGTGCCGTGTCCCTACCGTACCTGTGTACCTCATCTTTCTGAGAAATGCTATAGACAATCTCAATGGAGTTTTCGCTTGTCGGTATAACGTTAGATGCCTTTTACTGATCAAAGTGATGTTTAATATATTGGACGAGCTTTGGCCCTTCAAGCCTGTCTGTAGCTGGGTTCGTTCTCACATAAAACTCAGCATTATCCAGATAACATGGTGATTTCGATTTTTTACACTTCACTGAAAGAATATTTTTGCCGATTACACTAATTAATTTGTATTCAATGTAGGGATAATATTCCTCCCCAATTCTTGTTTTTATCATATTTTTTACATGAAGAAGAAATTTGTCTGCATTATTTTTATGGAATTTTTCTATCTCAACGTCTATTCCTTTTATTTCACTGTTATCCGCAACGCCAACTAATAGTGTGCCACCTTCGGTATTTAAAAAAGCAACAATTGTTTTTAGTACAGATAGCTCAATATATTTTTCCTTAGTTTGCGTTTTTACATCGAGGCTTAATGTTTCTTTGAACTCAATATTTTTTGACTCACCTTGTCTAATAATGCTATGAACTTCATCTAGATCTGTGAGACCACCAATAGCTTCTAACATACTATCCAATTGGGATAATATGGAGATTGAGCTAGTTGGATTTAGAGCCAGTTCACTATCAAAACTATCAATTGCATTTTTTAGATCACTCAACTTGCGTTGTGTTACCAAAATTTGTTCTTGATTATAAAATGATGGTAAAGCAATTGTAGCTTGTTCTAAATCGCGCTTGTTGAGTTGAGGGATTACCGCTCCAGATGTTAATGATTGGAGAACAAGTTCCCCTAGTTTTGATTTAAAAAATGCCGCTACATATTCATTTATTGCTTTTTCTCCAAGCACAACCTGAAAGTAATTTTGGTGCTTGATTGTTGTATCAGATAACTTTGCTACTACTGGGGAGTTTCCAATCTTGGGGATATATACTGAATTTGTTTTTTCTACATGACTCTTGCCATGTTCTACATTGTTTATCTCATCAGCTATTTCCCCGATGGAGTATTCTTCATATTCTTTGTACTGTGTTTCGAGCTTTTCTATTTGTTGCTTTATTTTAACGCGATGGAATCCATAAAAAGTCCTATGTTCGATTTCTATACCTCTAATTAAGTCGTTGGAAACAGTCCCAGAATAATATTTTTTTGCCACTTCCAATGATTGTGTTTCATTCAATAATTCTGCAAGGAATATGGAGCTAGTTTTTTTCTTAGTTATCAGAACAAATACAGGAGTGATATATGTTTCAGGGTTTAGGATTCCTTCTGGAGCATTAAATATTGCATTTACAAAGTATCCCTCTGAATTAAAAGCACCTTCAAGCTTTGCGCCTTCTGAAGTACCAAAACAAGTTGGCTCAACAAGATATAGTGCAGCACCATTTTCATCGAGAAACTTTAACGACTTCAGAATCTCTACCCAATTTTGCCGTATTTTTAGTTTTTCATCTCCAAACTCGTAATCTTGCCTTTTACTCATTCCTAGTGGAAGATCACCGAGAATGAAGTCAAATTTTTCACTACTACCAAGCTCATTTTCCCAATCAAAACCACTTACAGTTTGAAAGGATGAGTCAACTATTTCAAAAACAGAAAAATTTGACATGGAAATTTTCAAGCATTTTTCAGCGCTCATCAACTTCGTAAGCCCATGAACTAATGCAGCAACTACGCTTATTCTTTCTGATTTATCGACTTTTCTCACAACTTTCCTTGTTGCACTTAACTATGTATTATCCTGTAGATGACAGGATAAATACTTAAACAAGACAAGTATTACATAAATTTTCAGATAAAGCAACCAATAAGTGTAATAACAAGGTTTTTGCAGGGTAAAATCCCTGAATAGAGCTTTATTTGGCAAAATGCAACCTTGTAGAGTGTCCTAGCGGAGAGTAACGCACAAACAATTAGCATTAAGTAACTTTTGGGGCGTTACGTTGCATTAACAAACCCTCCAAGGTCTGCGATCGCAGGGGAGCAATGTATTGCGATCGCTATTACTGTGAGTCGTGATTTTTAGGCGATCGCTCAAACCCAGTAAATTTATCCCAGTTTGATTATTTATCAGCATTCTAATCACTATCTTGCTCTATTCATGTATATCATACCACAGCGAGGTTTTAATGTCAAAGATGCGAGGGTATCCTTTAACTCCAAGGGTGAACCCATCTATTTAATAGCTAGCAGCGATCGCGGCACGAATATTCAAGGACTTTTGCAGGCGAAGGCAATACTTGAAAGTAATCAGTAAAGATTGCTGGTGATGGAGCAATTTATGGAACCGCGATGTTCCGCTACTACTGCTTGCCGATCGCGCTGCTATCTTTCCTGGACACAGTTTGACACACCTGCTATTTTTCAAAGCCAAGATTTGGAATTTTTGCGCTTTCAATCCTGTTTTCCTATTATATTAAATAGGTGAGCAATTTTCTATGAAAAAAGTAATGCAACGATTTAATCTAACTATACTCAAACAGTTCTGGGCGATCGCCAAATCTTACTGGTCAAGCGACGAAAAATGGCGGGCGCGCGGCTTATTGCTATTAGTCATCCTGTTGTCCTTTGGCTACACAGGACTGAGCGTGCTGCTCAACAACAAGCGAGGCGAGCTAATTTCGGCATTGTCTGCTCACGATGAAGCTAGATTTTGGCAAACGATTCTAATTTTTGCCGGGACATTAGTTATTTATGCACCACTTTATGCAGGCTATGATTATTTGCGCGATCGCCTGGGCTTAGAGTGGCGACGATGGCTGACTAACTATTTTGTCGATCGCTATTTCCAGAATCGCGCATTTTACAATCTAAATCATGCCGATGCGGACATCGATAACCCCGATCAGCGGATTGCTGAAGATGTCAAAAGCTTTACCCAAGAATCGTTAAAACTATTGCTGGCGGTAGTTGATTCTTTGTTAGCGGTGGCGGCATTTAGTGGGGTGCTCTGGGGCATTTCTAAGCCCTTAATCTTGTTTTTGGTGCTCTACGCCCTGGTCGGCACTTTGGCGACAATTGGAGTATTCGGGAAGCCCTTAATGCGACTCAATTTTGGACAGCTTAAAAAAGAGGCTGATTTCCGGTTTAGTTTAGTGCGGGTGCGAGAAAATGCTGAGGCGATCGCCTTTTATCAGGGAGAAGACTGCGAGTCCGATCGCGTAAAAGGCAGATTTGTCGAAGCTTTTGATAACTTCAAGCGCTTGATTTTTTGGGAGTTTAATCTCAATATCTTGACTAACGCCTATGAATTTATTCCGTTCATTTTGCCAGCAATTGTAGTCGCCCCCGGCATTTTTGCGGGGGATTTAGAAGTTGGTAAAGTTACCGAGGCGCAAGGAGCTTTCATTCGAGTCTTTTTCTCGCTGAATCTAATTGTGGCGCGCTTCCAATCCCTTGCTACTTTTGGCGCTGGTGTCGAGCGTTTATACACCTTTTTAGAGTGTTTGGAAACTCACCATTTAACTTCTAACGAGGTTGACGGTGTTGAAAAAACAAGTATCAAAACTGAAATTGCCGATCGACTGGCGATCGAAAATATGACCCTCCAAACACCTAACCGTCAACGGACTTTGGTGGAGGATCTATCTGTGAAACTCTCTAATGGCGAGGGTTTGCTGGTGAGAGGGCCTAGCGGTTGCGGGAAAAGTTCTTTGCTAAGGGCGATCGTTGGACTGTGGGATGCAGGGACTGGCACAATTTTGCGGCCTACCCTGAATGAAATGTTGTTTTTGTCGCAGCGGCCTTACATGATTCTAGGGACGTTACGAGATCAAATGCTGTATCCAAATATGGATTCGGAAGTTGAAGATTCGCAGTTGAGGCAAATTTTGATCCAGGTAAATTTACCAAAATTAGAGGAAACGCATGGAGGATTTAACACTGAACAAAACTGGGCAGAGCTTCTATCTTTGGGAGAACAGCAGCGCCTAATTTTCGCACGTCTGCTGCTCAATAAACCTAGCTACGCAATTTTAGATGAGGCTACTAGCGCCCTTGACTCTAGTAATGAAAAACATTTATATCAACAGTTACAAGCCTCTGGTATGACATTTTTGAGCATTGGACATCGAGAAAGTTTGAGTAATTATCACCAGTCTATTTTGGATTTGACCGCCGATCGCACCTGGTCTTTAAAAGCTTCTGAACCTCTACCTGTTTTGATTTCTGACAATCTGGTTGTTGAAGATATCAAGATAGAAATGGAGGAGACGGCAGTGCCTTAGTCCCTACCCGATTAATTGTAGGGAAACGGCACTGCCCATAGGTGTCAACTTAAGGTACAACCAATAGTCCGGCAAGGGTTAAAACCCCTGCCTCAAAGCGAAAGTCCTCGGTCGAGGACTGAAGAGAAGAATTTTTAACTCATTAGTCCTCTTCAGAGGACTTTCGCTATTAGACAGGGGTTTAAACCCCTGGCGGACTGGTGGGCTGACAGGCGGACTTGGCGGGCTGACAGCTTAAGTTGACACCAATGAGCTCTTGGAGTGTCCTTACCCGATTACGGTGCCGTATCCTGATTTTGGTAATATTAATTCGGATGCTTAATGAATCGAAAATTTACTTCGATCGCGCATTCTCAACAATTACTCCATCCACCATCCGAATCACCCGTTTTGTCCTCGCGGCGACATCAGCATCATGGGTGACGATCACGATCGTTGTACCTTGTTGATTTAACTCTGTGAGCAGATCCATAATCTCTTGAGAAGTAGTGGAATCCAGTGCTCCAGTTGGTTCATCCGCCAAGACTAAGGCGGGATGATTGACTAAGGCACGGGCGATCGCAACGCGCTGTTGCTGTCCACCTGACAACTGATTGGGACTATTCTGGAGCCGATCGCTCAAACCGACTTGTACTAATGCTTCAGTAGCTTGCTCGATCCGTTGGGAGCGATCGACATCGGCATAAATCATCGGTAGCATAACATTCGCCAGTGATGTTAGCCGTGGTAACAGGTTGAACTGCTGAAACACGAACCCAATGTATTGATTGCGGATATCTGCGAGTTCATCATCATCTAGGGTTGTGAGATTTATACCTGCTAAGAAATACTCCCCGCTGGTGGGACGATCGAGACAACCAATGATATTCATCAGTGTCGATTTTCCCGAACCAGAAGCTCCCATAATTGCTACATATTCGCCCTGTTCGATCGACAAATTAACGCGCTTGAGGACAGGAACATCGATCGCTTCCAAGTGATAGGTTTTGGTAATATCTTCAAGTAAAACAATGGTTGCCATAGCTATTCACCAAATATCAGGGGTTAAATTCTCCCACCTTTATAGGTGGATCGTAGTGCGCTTCCATCGCCCTAGAAACAAAGGCGGGAGCAACTGTCAACTGCGTCGCCCTGAGCGTAGTCGAAGGGTCAACTGATTTACTCACCGTGTAGTGCCAAGATCGGGTCTAATTTTGCAGCATTGCGCGCAGGGATACCGCCTGCTACTACCCCAACAATTAGCGAGAGTCCAAACCCCACAACCACTGACCACAGAGGGACAACAAAGGGAAATTTGAATAGTGTGGCGGCAGTGAAAGCGAGAGCGATACCCAACCCGATCCCGATCGCACCGCCAATACTAGAAATAACGATCGATTCCATCAAAAATTGGTTGAGAATTGCGCCACTGGTTGCACCGACGGCTTTACGCAGACCGATTTCGCGCGTCCGTTCCATCACCGAAACCAGCATAATATTCGCGATGCCAATACCACCAACAACTAGGGAAATTCCGGCGATCGCAGTTACCATCAGCGTCAGTGACCCCATAATACTCGTGAAAGTCTTAATCAGATCCACTTCATTGGTGACACGAAAATCATCCTCTTTGGGCGGGCGGATATTATGGCGCAGTCGGAGCACATTTGTCACCTGAAATTCTGCCGATTCGAGTTGATCGGCATTACTCGATTGCAGCCAAAAGCCATTAATCGCCACACCTGTGAGAGCATTGTTACCAACAATCTGGGCGGACATATTAGTCAGTGGCAGATACACCATATCATTCATATCTTGCAGCCCTACAGACCCTTTACGCTCCATTACTCCAATCACGCTATAACGTTTACCCTGAATCCGAATATCGGCACCGATCGCAATTTCTGATGGAGCGAACAAATCATCTCGAACTTTGGCACCAATTACCACCACTGCTTTGGCTATATCTAAATCCTGCTGCCGGAAAAATGTCCCTAGTTGTGGCTGGACATTTCTCACTGTTGGAAAGTTCAAATCCGTGCCGATCGCAGTTGTCGAAATGTTGACGTTGCCACGTACCACCTGAATATTTGGGCGATATAAGAAGGCTGAAACGGCTGTTGCAGCGGGGACTTGTTTGGCGATCGCCTGAGCATCTTCCCAGGTTAAGGTACTAGCAGTGCCAGCGCCCTGACTGATGCCGCCCGTTTTCGCTGCGGCTGCTGACACTTGGAGGATATTGGTACCCAATGCCTCAATTCTTAACTCGGTGGCTTTTTGGACTCCTTGACCGATCGAAGTAATCGCAATTACGGAAGAAATACCAATAATTACGCCCAGCATTGTCAATCCCGATCGCACTTTATTACTCCACAGGGTTTCAATTGCCATGAGGAATATTTCAAGCGGTGAGATTCTGCGTTTGGTGCGACGAGAGGTCGGCATCAATGACTTTGGAGAACGCCTTGTTTTCATAGGAGTTTTTCGGATTGAATAAAGCCTAAGAGTTGCTGCGTAGCCGGAATGATATAGAGGAGACGGCAGTGCCGTTTCCCTACCATGATTAATCGTAGGGACACTCCAAGAGCCCAAGGAGTGTCAACAATCAGGTCAAACCGATAGTCCGACAGGGGTTGAAACCCCTGTCTCATAGCGAAAGTCCTCTCAAAGAGGACTGAAGAGTTAGTTGATGTGTATTGATTTCAGGCAAATCTTCAGTCGGTTTCAACCGACTTTAGCTATGAGACAGGGGTTTTAACCCCTGGCGGACTTGTGGGATGACTAACGGACACGGGGCGGGCTTTCAGGCTTAAGTTGACACGCTTTGGGCTCTTGGAGTGTCCTGATTTCTAGATCGCCAAAGCTACCATCAACCTCCCTTGAGCCCAGTGACTTTGCGGGTTCCGGGTGGAAAACTGAGCAAAACCCGTTCATTCCCAGTTAAACCAGACTTGACCTCGGTTTTGTCATTGACAGTTGTCCCAACCACGATCGGCGTAAATACCGGATCTGCGCCTGTTTTCGCCACGAAAACACCCTGAACGGCTGTCTGTTGCACGATCGCAGCAGTCGGCACAATCAGCACCTGAGTTAGTTCTCCGGCTTTGAAATCGATCGTCACATTCATCCCCTGATGCAGCAATCGTTGGGTGTCAGCAACCGCTACTTTCACTTCAAAACTGGTCACGTTTTGCTGCACCAAGGACTGGGTAGCCACTTGCGTCACCTTCCCCTCAAAGGTTTTCCCAGAATAGGCATCCACCTTAATTATCGCCACCTGACCGACGCGGATTTGGGCAATGCTGGCTTCCGCCACCTGCGCCGCGATTTCATTTTTGGATGCCAAAGCCAGAATTGAAGATGATGTTGCCGAAGTCACTGCACTACCTGCTGTGGTTGGGGTCACAAATGCACCAGGATCGGCATATTTGCGGGCAACAATCCCCGCGAAGGGGGCGCGAATTACGGTATCCTCAATACTTCTTTGGACGATCGCGACTGCACCTTGGGCGGCCATTACCTTGGCACGGGCTTCGGCAATATCTTCGGGGCGAGAACCCGCTTTGAGTAAATTCATCGCCTCTTGTCGCTGTTTGAGGACGCTTTTGGCTTGGGCAATATCTTCGGGCCGCGATCCGACTTTGAGTAAATTCAATGCCTCTTGCCGCTGTTTGAGGATGCTTTTGGCTTGGGAGATATCTTCGGGGCGCGATCCGACTTTGAGCAAGTTGAGAGCTTGCTGGGCTTGCTCCACCTGCGCGATCGCACTATCACGAGTCGATCGATCCGTACTGAGAGCTTGTTGCGAGATTGCGCCCGCTGCTTGCAACTTTTGGTTGCGCCGCAAATCTTCTTCAGCTTGTCTGTAGGTGACTTGAACTTTATTCAGGTTGGCTTGGGCTTGAGCGATATCCTGCGATCGATTCCCAGCGAGCAGCTTTTGCAAACTGGCTTTGGCTTCATCCACCTGAGCTTGCCCTTGAGCGATATCCTGCGATCGATTCCCCGCAATTATCTTGTTCAAACTGGCGTTGGATTCATCCACCTGAGCTTGAGCTTGAGCAATATCCTGCGATCGATTTCCAGCAATTACTTTATCCAAATTTGCCTCAGCAGCAGCAAGGTTGCCCCTAGACTGGAGCAATTGCCCTTGGAGGTTCGAGTTATCCATATAGGCAACCACCTGTCCTGCTTGGACAAATTCACCTTCTTTAACCAGCAACTGCTTCAAGACACCAGAGGTTTTGGGACTGACATTAACCGAACTTTCGGGTTGCACTGTACCATTGGCTGAAACCAATATCGTCAGATTGCCCCGCGTAACTAATGCTGTCTGAATCTTGCTTTGCGCCTTTTGCTGGGGGACTGTCACCAATTGGTTGTAGGCAACATAGCTGCCGATTCCAGCGATCGGAATTGCTACCAGCAACCCCATCAGCCATTTGTTTATTTTTAGCCGATGGATTCCTTGCTGTAAATTCAAACTAATACTGAACATTTTCACCTCAAATTACTTTCGGTGTAAGGGCAATCGCTTTTATAAATAAAATACAGTTATGTTTTTCATCAAATTATTTTCCAAAGATAAACTTGAGATACTCATACTTTGAAGTAAATTCTCAAACTTGTTAAGCGATCGCAAATCAAGCATAGCTGCCAGGATTAATAAAAATATGTCTCTAAATATAGAGATAAATAATTATAAAAATTAGTATCTTAGCGCGAGCATTAGGCTTAAACTTAATCTATTACTATTGACATAGATTACCTTAGAAATTAGGACTTAAATATCTGTCTATTGACTGATAGATTTACGGGTGATTCCGAGTCTAGTTAAAGTGGGTAGATAGCCGATAAATTTAATCCCCGTAAAATCATAAAAAACTTAGATCAAATCCGTGGGTATCAAAATCATTCATCCCTCTCTTCTCTTTCTCTGCGCTCTCTGCGCCCTCTGCGGTTTAATAATTCCGAAACCACCATAAACGATATTATTTTTTTTTCCAAAATTAGAGTATTTTAGAGGTCAGTGATGCCAACTGCAACAGACTTTAAAGACTATTACACAATCCTAGGAGTCAGCAAAACAGCAACTCCTGAAGAAATCAAACGCGCTTACCGCAAACTTGCTCGCAAATACCATCCCGATCTAAATCCTGGAGATAAAGACGCAGAGGCAAAATTCAAAGACCTCAATGAAGCCAATGAGGTGCTTTCCGATTCCGAGAAACGACCGAAATACGATCAATTTGGCGAACATTGGAACCATCCTGGTTACAGTGAAGCTCCACCATCCAGAGGAACTAATCCTGGGACGGTTGACTTCGATCAATATGCCGACTTTGATTCATTTATTAACGATTTGTTAGGTCGATCGCGAAACGGATCGCAACGTACAACCAACACAACCAGCGGCTTCGATGATTATGGTAGCGGATTTCGCTCTCAAGCCCCCGCACCTGATAGCGAAGCCGCGATCGCCCTGACATTTTCCGAAGCCTTTCACGGTGTCCAAAAACGCCTGCAATTCGACGACGAAACCATCAACGTTCGCATTCCCGCAGGCGCAAAACCAGGTAGTCGCATTCGCCTCAAAGGTAAAGGCCGTGCGAGCCCGTTTTCTCAACAGCGTGGCGATTTGTATCTCACCATTGAAATATTACCGCATCCCTTCTTCCGATTCGAGGGTGATGGCCTGGTTTGTGACGTACCAATTCGCCCCGATGAAGCGGTTTTAGGGGCCGAAATTAGCGTGCCCACACCGGATGGTAGCGTGACGATGAAAGTGCCTAAAGGAGTGCGATCGGGACAATCCCTAAGACTGCGCGGCAAAGGCTGGACATTGCAAAAAGGGGGACGCGGTGACTTACTTGCCAAACTTCTGATTGTCACGCCAAAAGACTTAAGTGCGATCGAGCAAGAATGCTACGAAAAAATCCAAGCCAATACTAACTTTAACCCGCGCGCCCAGTTAGAGGAGATTAAATTATGAGCTTCAGCCTTTCAACAACAGTGGTTTCACTTGAAGGTGAGCAACTCTACACCTTTGAATATGCTGCATTGGTAACAGAGACTTCGATTATGTTGGTCAAGGTTTATGTTGAATTAGGGGTAATCGAGCCGATCGGCTCCATGCTACATCCCCGCGAGATTGCTCGAATTGGTCAGATTCAGCGATTGCGTCAAGACTTGGGTTTGAACTTAGTTGGAGCCGCAATGGTGCTCGATATGGCGGCTGAAATTGCTCAATTACGGGCACAACTTAAGGCGCATCAATCTCATCCACGGAACCCACTATGAGGTGTCTAAATCAACATTATGGGGCTAAGTTTACTCGTGATCTCTGTGCTGGTAGAAACGCCGAAGACTCGATCTTAGATGGAAAAGGGCTACCCATCCGATCCTCATAATCTCAATTGCTGTGGAACTTTACAGATTGGCTCTGGAAATTCCTACTTCACAAGCATTTCACATGAATAATATCCGGCGTAGATGTCTTTTGAGTTGGCAAATTCCATCGATCGGATTTGGGTTAACGTTTCTCCTGGGTTTAGGATTCAGTTACTCCAATCAAGACATTAGACCAGAAGTGCAGTCTGTGGGATTGTTAGTATTCACTGTGTTAGTGGTAATTGGTAGTTATTACACTGTTCAAGCTTTTCGCTCTTGCCAACGCAACAGAAATAAAAATCATCTTAAATATGCGATCGCCGGACTATTATCCAATCTCTTTCTAATCTTTTTTGTTGTAACTAGCGTTAATAAAATCTATACCCTGAGTCATCCTTTGAATATAACAAAGCATTCCCTAGAGGAATTCAAGCCTCGGTCAAATGCGTCTAAACTTCCAATTTGGATTGATACCGATCCAGCCTGCGGTCAAAGCGCAACTAATGATGTGGATGATTGTTGGGCATTGATGATGGCACTCCGATCGCCAGAACTCAATATTCGGGGCATCAGCACAACTTTTGGCAATACCAAAGGTAAAACTGCTCTTCAAGTTGCGCGTCAAGTGATCGGGCATTTGGGAGGCGCGGCTCGAACGCCTATTTATGAGGGTAGCCATTCTTCAGGAAGTCCAGAGTGGAAATCGACACAGGCATCAGAGGCGATCGCCGCCATATTACGCCAGGAAAAGCTGACGATTATTGCTCAGGGCCCACTTACAAACATCGCAACGGTCATTATCAATCATCCCGATGTGGTCAGAAATGTGGAGCGCATTGTGATGGTGGGAGGAAAACGACCAGGTAATTTGTTCCATCCTGGAGAGCAATGGTGGTTTCATTTCCGCGATTTTAACATTCGTAAAGATACACCCGCTGCCAAAATTGTTTTGGACTCGGGCATTCCGTTGATATTAACCCCGTTTGAACTGGCAACAAAGGTGACGATTATGCGATCGGATTTAGACAAATTAGGATCTGGTGATGAAGCCGCTCATTGGTTGCGTCAGGCAAGTCAATCGTGGATGTCGTTTTGGGAAGATCGTCTGCACAAACAGGGATTCTATCCCTTTGATGCGCTGGCAGTTGGCTACGTCACCATGCCTGACTTGTTTGGCTGTGAGATTTTACCCGCACGCATCGGTTTTAGTATATTTCTCGAACCGTTTGGTGTCGGTCACGATCTGGAAGTGGCACAGGATATTAAAGGGTCACAAGTATATTACTGCTCCGAGGTCGATCGACGATTCAAAGACCGTTTGATTGAGCGTTTGATAACTCATAGAACAGTTAGTAATGATGTTTGAGTGGACTACTTTATCAAAGCGATCGCCATCCCTAAATTGCTCCTAACTGTCAACAAATTAATATAACAAAGGTTTGTATTATGCTTTTGAATATTGCACTATTGATTGTCACTCATTTGGTCATTCCCGTCGGCTTACTGATTTGGCTTTGGCAGGCACAATTTGATAGTAAATTCAATTGGTCGATCAATCTTTTAATAATCTTGCTCTATAGTCTTTTTATCTTTCTCAATGGACGGTGGGAATGGTTAAGTTATTACCTCAGATTTCTATTGCCAATCGTATTTGTCATAGCAGCATATAAGTCTTTCATCAAAGCCAAATCTTTACCACTTTACCCTCCAAAAACGTTTAAAAATTATCTTGACTTAGGAATCAGCGCTTTTGTTGTGATGCTATTTATAGCTAGTCTAAAGGGTTATTTTTTTACTGGCTCATCTATCGATCTGTCTTTTCCATTAAAGAACGGCGTATATTATGTTGCACATGGAGGAAATAGCCCCATTATCAATTATCACAACACTCATCCGACACAACGATATGCCTTGGACATTATGAAACTAAACGTTCTAGGAGCTAGAGCAAATGGGCTTTACCCACGATCGCTAACCGATTATGCCATTTTTGGAGAGACTCTCTACAGCCCTTGCGATGGGACGATCGCCAATTTAGTCAACGATTTGCCTAATCTCGTTCCGGGGGAAAGCGACCAAAAAAATCCTGCTGGAAACCACATTCTACTGAAATGTAAGGGTGCTGATATCTTAATGGCTCATCTTCTGAAAGGTAGCATCACTAGCCAAGTCGGATCGCTAGTCAAATCAGGAGATGCGATCGCTAAAATTGGCAATTCAGGAAACACCGGCGAACCACATCTCCATATCCATGCCCAAAAAGCAAATACAGGAAAATCGATTTTAGATGGAGAAGGAGTACCCATTACCTTTGACGGCAAATTTTTGGTTAGAAACAGTTTGCTTATTTCAAAGTAAAGCGATGCTTTAATTTATTTAATTCGCTGCAACCTACTCACATAATTTAAACTCGATGCTCTTCATTATTAAGTTACCAAAAATTCGGCAAAAGTAGAAGAGGCTTGCAGCCTCTCCCTAAGATGTCAAATGGGTTCTATAGAGTTGGAGTATCTATGAGGTTGCTAGTTAGAAATTTCCAACCCATCAGCTAATTTAGTTATGCCCTCCGATAGGTACGCAGCATTTCATTATTTGTCTAACATAAGTTGCAGAGATATATATATGCTTTAGGGCAGAGCAAAATGACACTTATACGAGCGTGGCGATTCATCACCCTGATGCTAGCTTCATTTAGCCTAAGTTTGACGATGACGCATTTGCTAGAGTTGCCGCAAAGAATGCAGTTTGACCAGCAACTTTGGGTGAGAGTGACGGTCTTTGAAAATGTGTATAAATTGTTTGGCTCAGTCGGCGCAGTTTTTGAAGTTACAGCGATTTTGACAGCAATCGTGCTGGCATTTCTGGTTCGCAAACATGGTTCAACTTTTTACTGGACGTTGGGCGGAGCCATTCTATTGGTGCTGGCATTTGTGAGTTGGATCGTGTTTGTTGCGCCAATGAACGCTGAATTTGCCAAATGGTTGACGAATCCCATTCCAACAGATTGGACGCGCTATCGCGACCAATGGGAGTATGCACACGCAGTCAACGCTTTTATCAAAATCATTGGGCTAAGTTTGCTCGCGATTTCTGTGCTTGTAGAAACGCCGAAAAAGAGAGCGATTTATTCCGATTAGGAGTAAGGCTTATTTAGATGGACGACTATAGATAATAGTTGAATATCGATCGCACCCTAGCAGAAGTTGCGGTCTTAATCGTGCTCATTCTATCTATGGCGAATTATGCTCGATCGAATAAATCAACAAAATCTAACCCAATGAATAAACTTTTCCGCCCAATTTTTATATTCCTGAGTGTGTTGATTGTCATCACATTCAACATCAATGGCAGTGCAAACCAACTGGACTTGGATGATAGGATCGATCGCTTCATCACAACTCAAATTAAGACTCATCACATTCCTGGTTTGGCAGTCGCGATTACTCACAATAACCAAGTGTTGCACGTTAAGGGATACAGTACACCAAATGACAATCAGCCTGTTACAGCACAGACCCAATTCTTGATTGCTTCGATGAGCAAATCGTTTACCGCAATTGCAGTGATGCAGCTAGTTGAAGCGGGACAAATTAATCTGGATTCACCCGTGCAAACTTATCTACCACAATTCACCGTGACCGATCCAGCGATCGCTGCCAAAATAACCATTCGTCATCTCCTCAATCAAGTGAGTGGTTTATCTGACGTAGGCTTTCCTGAGTTGCAGGTTTCCCAAGCAAAAACAATTCGCGATCGCGTTACTAGCCTCAATCGAGCAAGTCCCGTTGCGTTACCCGGCGCTCAGTTTCACTATTTCAATCCCAATTACGAAGTGTTGGCGCGAGTGGTTGAAGTGGTGAGTCAACAGCCATTCTCAGCCTACTTACAAACGCATATTTTTACACCTCTTCAAATGTCGCGGACGCTCAATGCAACTACAAGTGCTGACGCATTCCAAGGTGCTACCAACATGGCACAAGGACATCTGATGGCATTTGGACTTCCATTCGCATATCCAGAAATGTCTGGTTATCTGAGCGGCAGTAGCGGTGTCATTTCAACCGCAGAGGACATGGCAAATTATCTAATCTTCCAAAGCAACAGTGGGAAGATTGGCTAGAAATGCCGATGCTGGTGCTGAGTTTTGCCTGGTTGGGATTGTTTATCGACGACAAAAGAAACTAAAGCTAAGATCTAACCCTTAACAAAATGAGATTTAGACCAATACATCGTTAACAATAAAAATTGTTAACTAAGGAGATATTAATGGACGCAAAATTAGGTCTTTGGATTGACCACAGGAAAGCTATTGTTGTGGGTATTACCGACAAAGGAGAAGAGAAAAAAGAGATAATATCGGAGGTGGAAAAACAGGCTCGGCGTTCTGGTGATTCACCTCTTAATGGCGCTTATGAATCACTTCAAAAATTAGCTGATGATAGTCGCCAGAGAGCTTTTACAGGACAGCTCAATATTTACTACGATCGGGTGATTGCGTATATCCGTGATGCCAAATCAATTCTGATATTTGGTCCGGGTGAAGCCAAAAATGAACTGAAACAACGTCTTGAGGTAAATAATCTGGGTGGTCGCATTGTAGGTATTGAAACAGTTGACAAGATGACTGAGCCTCAGATAGCGGCCAAGATTCGACAGCACTTTGCCGAGTAGTGTGACTGCCCTGGGGTTGAGGGGGTGCGATGGGAGGGCGATCGAGATATGTGCAAGGACCGATCGACTCCCACCCCAAATTGACCCTGAAAATAATACACTCAAAATTGGAAAATAGGTGTATAATTTGTTTGAAGTCATTTTTTACGGTGATGCCTACAAGGTAAACACAAGTAAAAAAGACAAGGGCGGACGTAATTCAGTGGTAGAATGTCAGCTTCCCATGCTGAACGTCGCGGGTTCGAGTCCCGCCGTCCGCTTATACTATACAAGCCTCAAACCAACGAGAAATCAACGGTTTGAGGTTTTTAAATGCTGATTTTTGGGGCTATCAAGGGGCTAGTTGACTAGAAATTGACTACGATTTGACTACGGAATAACCAAACTGAGTATCAACTGACTACGGTTTGACTACGGTTTTTTTGACCGTAGTCAGCCCTTCCCCGCAAAACACCTCGCTTCCGGTTGTAAGTCAGGATTCCCTCACAATAAGCTGTCCGCTTGACTAAGCAACTCTAGAATCACCTCAATGTCTACCAAGTCTGTCCTCGACTTTTTACGCTGAGCTTTGAGTTGATTGAGCAAGTCAGCCGGTTCTGGGAATTCTGCGACGGTCGGAACCGAATTTCTATTTTCTCCCCGATCGCGCCGTGCTTCCTTAAGTTCTTGCTCCAACATCTGTACCTTCAAGCCCAAGTCACCGTTGCGCTCGTGTAACTGGTTCAGTTCCGCATCCCATTCCGCAAGTTGCTTGTTGGCCGCTTTCAATTCTTGCCTGAGTGATTCATCGTTGCCATCACTCAGGCACTCAATTTTCCCAGCCGTTCCTCAATAGAGGCCATCCGTTCCATCACAGGGTCAAGACGTGAGCTAACAACCTTGTCTACAGTGTCTACAATATCTGTAGACAATGTAGACAGCGCGTTAGTGTCGCTTGGTGTAGACAGCGTGTACAGTGTTAAGGATTAAGAGTTAAATCATTGAGTCCACTGGAAGTCCACTGGAGTCCACTGGAGTCCACTGGAAATTGATTATTTATAAATCCAGTGGACTCAGTGGACTCAGTGGACTTATGACTGTGGACTTCCCAAACCTTTTCTACATCTGACTTGTAGATATCAGTGGACTCAGTGGACTGTGGACTGAGAGTAAATGATAAAAGCTTCCCAGTATCAGTAGTATTTCCGTACTTCATTAGTGTTAATTGCCCAAACCACTCACGCACTTGCTGCACAGACGGCCTTTGTTTTGAGTTGAATGTTTGTTGGACATCTCGAATTTGAATTACCCCTCCCTTGCGTTCTGCCAGTAAAATAACTTTTGTCAAATTTGGTGCAAGAGCCGTCCGCTCAGAAAACTCTGCATAAAGACTTGCAATTTGGTCGGAACTGAATTTGACAAACTTTATCGCAGCCTCAACCGCGTTTTTAGGAATTAGAGGGTTAACCGGGACACCATTAAAAGTGCAAGTGATGGTGTGGATAATAGTGGCCATCTTGCCAACTTTCTCAGGCATTTTGCCTATCATTGCCCTCATCCCTTGTTTCGGTTCTGTGACTCGTCGTCTTTCTGTTGCGTTGTAAAATGCCGTGAAAAGTCTCTTAGCTTCTGGGTTGAGTTCAAGTCTTAGCGCTGGCAGTGTATCTATTCTTTGGTACAAGCTACTGAGCATCGGAGTGATATCGAAGGTGCCGCTGTCATCCTCTGGCAACTCTGATGCAGCAAGTGGTTGGAACACAAAATCAAACCGAGCAAACTTACCATTGGCATCAGAGCAGTCTTTAAGTAGGGCTTGCTGAATATATCGATCGCACTTGACGTGGCCTGGGTTTCGATCGCGCGATCGAGAGTTTAGTGCAAGATAAACAGGTAAAATAGAGCAAAACCCGTGCATAACCACCTGCGATCGTGT
>NZ_JAHRFC010000179.1:0-3987 GCF_020883015.1 Microcoleus sp. CAWBG640 | reverse complement strand
ACCGAGATTGCCTGTGGAGTAGACAAACCCTCAGAAGTCATTCTGAGACTACGCTGAAACAGGAAATAAGCATCAGAGTAAAAACATCTAACGGTGTCTAACTTTGTCTAAGTCTTATAGAGCGGAAGGCAACGATTTGATATTTGGCAATGGCGGTGTTGACGAACTCTGCGGCGGTGATGGCAATGATAGTGTTTACGGCGGCAAAGGTGACGATTGTGTGGCTGGCGGGCTGGGCGATGACTGGCTGATTGGAGATTTCGGAAACGATACGTTGCAAGGGGGCAGTGGTAGCGATCGCTTTTTGTTGACGCCTGGACAAGGCAGCGATTTTATTAGTGATTTTATCCCTGGTGAAGATGTGCTTATTTTAACTGGAGGTTTGACAGTCGATAGACTCAGTTTCATTCCACAAAACAATGCAACTTTCATCACGATTGCCAATACTGGCGAAGTGTTGGCTGTACTGAATAGAGTGCAACCAAGGGCGATCGGACCCCTGGACTTTACCGTAATTTAAGTAAATCGATCGCCCCTTACTTAAAACCCCAATAACCCCCAATAAACGCAGATAAAGCCCAATTATCTGCGTTTTTTAGTCCTATCGTTTCCGATGCTACCGGAATTCTTTTTACCACAGAGAACGCAGAGGACACAGAGGGAGATAAGAGAGATGAATGCAGGCCGATGCTACCCCATTTGATATCAAATCCTCTCTTCATCAGAATTATTAATCTCTCTCTTCTCTTCCTTCGCGCCCTTTGCGCCTTCGCGGTTAAATCATTCCGATGCAACTGGAATTCTTTTTACCACAGAGAACGCAGAGGACACAGAGGGAGATAAGAGAGATGAATGCAGGCCGATGCTACCGCCTTTGATATAAGTCCTGTCAATTATTTAAAATTGTGCTTGACATATCTCCTCCGTACAACTATTATAGTTTATCATATTTAATACTAATTTGGTATTCTGTTTCAGTAGTTTTACGTAAACTATTGAGACCAAAATCAATTTAGGTTGTACCAATTTAATGGGTCGTTGCACATATCTCGATCCCCATCGCATCCCCCACCCCCCCTACCCCCCCAAGGGGAAAAAAGGGGGACTTCAAGAAGCTTCCGGTCCCCCCCTTCTTAAGGGGGGCTAGGGGGGATCGAATTCTATGCAGCCTCATAAAAAGTTGGTATTGCCAGTCCTAGGGCGGCAGTGCTTTACAGATAAAACATCGTTTTTATTTGAAATTTAGGTGCATCTATATGAGACAGATAATTATCAACGAATTCCGCAGGGCTACAGGAGACATTACAGGTAACGAATATGTAGAGTTACTGTTAACAGAAGATTTAACGGCTAGTGTTCTTGAAAGCTATTTTGTGGGGGATTCAACTGTTCCCACAACAGCTAAATATTCAGCTTACAGATTTACTAATATGGCGAGTATTGCGCCTGTCTTTAAAGCAGGAACAATAATTGCTATTGGCGGCCCTTCGGCTAATCAAGAGATTGTTTACAATCCTCTACCGCTTGGCACAAATAATGATTGGAATATTACATTAAGTGCCGAAGGTGGATTTTTGACCAAGTTACTACCAGTCGGAAACTTTGATAGCGATTTAGCAGCTTCCGATGTTGTATATGTTGACAATACTACCCCTCTCACTACCACCAATACAGTAGATTCGATCGCCTGGCCGACTACTGGTTTAGGAGCCTTTGGAAATGCATCTAAAGTGCAAATTGCAGCACCAAATAATGGTGGAAATGTCGAGTTTTCCAGTGCTGTTGGCGGCATCAACAAAAATGCGAATTATACTGTAAATAGCCCCGGTTCCCTCGGTTTACCCAACGGCGGAATTAACACTATTTATATTAACAGCCTTCGCAACCGGCAGGCAAACAGCGCTCCAACTTTGGCAAATCCTACTGTTAATCCACCGTTCCAAATTAACGAAGATATAACCAACTTAGCTAACACAGGATTTAGTTTTGGTGGCTATCTTGCCGAGTTGGGTGGTGATGCTAATCAGGATATTTTAGGTGTCGCAGTTACGGGAGTTGACAATACTAACGGCAATTGGCAATTCTCCACTAATGGCGGCAATACTTGGACAAATTTCGGCACTGTTTCTGAAAGTTCAGCAACTGTTGTAGGGCCAACTGTTATTTATAATGGTTTACTTGGTAACACCCCCAATGCTCAAGGCTGGCTGAATTTCACTAATTTAAATGTTGTTTCTCCTGAGATTACTGCTTCAGAAATATTTAGCGGGACTGGAACTAATTTAAATAGCACTGCTGCTAATAGTATTTATGCCGGTTATAGGAACAATCCTTTAAATCCATCATTTCCGGTGCTCGATCGCACTTCGGGATTTAGTATATCTTTTAATCTGCAAATTCTCTCAGAATCGCGCACTAATTCCAATCGAGCAGGTTTTAGTATTGTGGCGGTAACAAGCGATCGCAAAGCCATTGAAATCGGTTTCCAGCAGCTATCTGCAACTTCTGGGAATATTTTTGCCCAGGGAGACGGTATTACTCCCAACCCAAGCGGGCAAACGAATAGCTTATTAGTGGCTGCGGAAAATGTTGCTTACAACACGAATCTTGCTACTAATTATACTCTGAAAGTGCAAGGGGAAAATTACTTTCTTTCTAATGATAGCGAGGAAATACTAAGTGGCCCGCTGCGAGATTATGCTGCATTGAGCGGTGCGATCGATCCTTATGAAACTCCTAATTTCCTATTCCTAGGAGACGATACTACTGAGGCCCAAGCTAACATTAACCTGACAAGGGTTTCGGTGCAAACACCTGGGAAAGTGCGTTTTTTACCCAACCCAGACTATTATAGTACCTCTGGTAGCGAGCCAAAAATCACCTTTCGCGCTTGGGATGGAAGTAACGGAATTGCTAGCGGTACAACGGGTGTCAATGTTTCTGTCACTGGGGGAAAAACACCGTTTAGCACTAATGCGATAACATCTACAATTACTGTTAATCCAGTTAACGACGCGCCGTCGTTTGTCAAAGGGTTCGATCGCACTCTCAACCGCAACGCAGGCCCACAAACCGTTACTGGATGGGCTACAGCGATTTCCCCAGGGCCAGCCAACGAGTCGGGACAAAGTGTAAACTTTCAAGTGGTGGGGAATGACAATACAGGTTTATTTAGTGTAGCACCTGCGATCGACTCTTTAGGACAACTAACGTTTACGCCCGCCCCAGGTAAAACTGGTAATGCTACGATTACTATAAATCTCAAAGACAGTGGCGGTATTGATAACAGTGGCGTGGATACTTCGCCCAATCAAACTTTCAATATCAACGTCAATAATACAGGTACATTTAACTTTAGTCAAGCCGATTATACAGTTAATGAAAACGGTAATTTGGCGACAATTACTGTGACTCGCACTGATGAGACAAATGCAGTAGCTAGTATCGATTATAACACAAGTAATGGCTCGGCGAATGCTGGCAGCGATTATACCGCAACATCGGGTACTTTGAATTTTGCGATCGGCGAAACCAGTAAATCTTTCACTATTGAAATTATTGATGACACCTTAGTAGAAGGAAATGAAACTGTTAATTTAAGATTAATTTCTCCTACTAATGGGGCTGATTTGGGGGATCTTTCTACGGCTGTTTTGACTATTTTAGATACGACACCAATTCCAACTCCCACACCTGCGGAAACTCCGACTCCAATTCCAACTCCGACTCCAATTCCAACTCCCACACCTGCGGAAACTCCAACTCCGATTCCAACTCCCACACCTGCGGAAACTCCGACTCCGATTCCAACTCCCACACCTGCGGAAACTCCGACTCCGATTCCAACTCCCACACCTGCGGAAACTCCGATTCCGACTCCCACACCCACACCTGCGGAAACTCCGATTCCGATTCCGACTCCAACTCCTGCGGAAACTCCGATTCCGATTCCGATTCCGACTCCCACACCCACACCTGCGGAAACTC
>NZ_JAHRFC010000178.1:0-3991 GCF_020883015.1 Microcoleus sp. CAWBG640 | reverse complement strand
AGCATTCGATCGGTTACTAAGAAACCGGCGACAACGTTAATTGTGGCAAGGGCGATCGCGATCGTCCCCAAAATCGAAGTAACAGTCACATTACCTTGGCCAGAAATCAGAATTGCGCCTAAAACCGCAATTCCTGAAATCGCATTTGAACCCGACATCAAAGGTGTATGTAGCGTCGGCGGGACTTTGTTAATTACTTCAAATCCCACAAACGATGCTAGAGTAAACACCACTAAACCTGCAATCAATCCTTCTGCCATAACACTTGTGAATTAGTTAGTTGTCAGTTGTCAGTTGTCAGTTGTCAGTTGTTAGTTGTTAGTTGTTAGTTGTCAGTTGTTAGTTGTTAGTTGTCAGTTGTTAGTTGTTAGTTGTCAGTTGATAGTTGTCAGTTGATAGTTGTTAGTTGTTGGAAATAATCACTGCCTACTGCCTACTGCCTACTGCCTACTGCCTACTGCCTACTGCCTACTGCCCACTGCCTACTGCCCACTGCCCACTGCCTACTGCCTACTGACTACGGAAGTATTCAAAGCATCCCGCACTCGCTGATTGCTAATTCCCCCATCGCGAGCCACACAAGCACCAGCGATGATATCATCTTCAAAATTTAGATTTAGCTCCTTATCTTTCAGCATCAACTGAAGTAAAGCCGAGACATTTTTCGAGTAAGTTTCGCTAGCATGAACAGGCATTGAGGATGGTAAATTAATCGGTCCAATCACATTAACGCCGTTCCATTCCACATCTTTACCCGCTTCCGTGCACTCACAATTGCCGCCTTGTTCTGCCGCAAGGTCAACAATTATTGCTCCCGGTTTCATTTGAGAAACCATTTCTCTAGTAACTAAAATCGGGGCTTTTCTACCAGGAACTTGAGCAGTTGTAATTACTGCATCGGAAGCGCCGACGTGCTGGGTGAGCACTTGGCGGGTGTGTTCTTTCGCTGCTTCCGATAATTCTTTGGCGTAGCCACCTGCTGCTACTGTTTCTTCCTTGAGTTCGACATCGATAAATTTAGCACCCAAGCTTTGCACTTGTTCTTTAGTTTCCGGGCGGATGTCGAAGGCTTCGACGACTGCGCCCAGACGACGGGCTGTGGCGATCGCCTGTAGGCCCGCAACGCCCACACCCATTACCAAGACTTTCGCGGGGCGAATCGTACCCGCCGCCGTTGTCAGCATCGGAAAATACTTTGGTAAAGCCGCCGCTGCAATCAGTACCGCTTTGTAACCAGCCACATTAGCCTGGGATGACAGCGCATCCATGCTTTGAGCCCGGCTGGTGCGCGGAATCATTTCCATGCTGAATGCTGTTACTTTGCGATCGGCTAAACGCTGCACCAAAGCTGGATTTCCCAAAGGATTCAAAAATCCGATGAAAACTCCACCTTCGGGAAGTTGATGAACTTCTGACTCTTGCAATTGGGCGATTTTGACGACGACATCGGCTTCGCCCCACAGCGTAGCGGTATCGGCGACAATTTTGGCGCCAGCTTGTTCGTAAGCAAGATCCGAGAAAAAGGATTTTGCTCCGGCACCGGCCTCAACCCAAACTTCGACACCTTGTTTGACGAATTTGGCTACAGCGTCGGGTACTAAGGCTACCCGGCGTTCCCCTGCTTCTATTTCTTTGGCGATCGCTAATTTCATAAAAAAACTCGGTAAGTTGAAACCACTTCGAGGGCGAAAATCGAATGTAGCGACAGCCAGTCATTGAATTTTCACCCTCTACTGCACGCATACAGGGCGGTTGACACCGCGTCTACACAGACAAAACCAGCCGGAACAGGTTTCTCTACTAAAGTGCGATTTTTAATCGCCAGATGCTTTGCTTTACATTGGAGCAGCCTTTGCCCTAAACTTCTCTCGTTGATACTAAAGCCGATCGGTCAAGTTCTAGCCGTATCTTTAACTTGTCTTATAGATTGAAATTTCCAAAACAGTGAAATTTGAGTCAAAGCATGATATACTAAACCACTTAGTAATTCTGTATCTTAAATGTCAGCCTAGGATATGGCCTCAAAAAATTCAACTATATTGTTCAGCGCTCGCCCCCATCAAATTTCTCAGAGAGTCGGTAATATTGGAGATCTAATAGCCAATTGTCAGCACTAAATATTTGCTAAATATTCAAGGTTCGATCGTAATTTTAGTTAGAGGAGTTGTTATGCGACGATTATTTTCAGCACTAGCGGTTACAGGTTGCTTGCTGTCCGGTTTACCCACCTTGGCTTTAGCCCAAGGAATGCCGGGATTCACAATTTTCGGAGGCCCAGAGCGCGGCAATCAGTTAAATTACCGCTTAGATTACGGCAAATCTGGGATGAGTGGTGACAGATATAGACTGCGCATTCCAGCCAAAAAAGTAAGTCTGGCGATCGCCCAACTCAACATTTCCTATCCAAACTACTACAAAGGTGAATTCGACCAAAAAGACATTAAAGTGCGCGTCAAAAACAAATCAATAGAATTGCAAGAAGTAATCTGGGACAAAGAAAATCGTTTCATAGAAATTTATCCCAAAGATCCCATTGCTGCCGGCAACAATGTTGAGGTTGTGCTCTCCAACGTCAAAAACCCATCGCCAGGAGGAATGTACAATTTCAACGTTCGCATCCGCACCCCTGGGGATGTCCCCTTGCTACGTTACCTCGGTACTTGGCTGTTGAGCATTGATTAAAAGCAACAAAATCGGCTTGGGGGCATAAATTTATCCTTTCCTGGTTTTGGGGAACCGAAAAATATAACCTCCGACTCATACACCAATCCTCAGCGATCGGTAAAATAAACTGTTAGATACCCGGCTTCTAAAAGAAGTCGGGTATCTAGGTATAACTTGACTTAATATCAAATAAACTCAGTAAATTCACTTAATTAAACCTCATATACAGATCGTCCAAAACCTTACTGTATCAATAATCTTCCTGATTCCTTCATCCTTCTACTTACATCAAATGAATCCACTAGCCAAAGTTAAAAATATCAAACTTCCTCGCGCGTTGCGATCGAGAAATTATCGCCTATTTTTTGCAGGACAAGGCATCTCTCTGATTGGCAGTTGGATGACGCAAGTTGCTACTGTTTGGCTTGTGTACAATTTGAGCGATTCACCTTGGATGCTCGGCCTAGTCGGATTCACAAGTCAAATTCCCACATTAATACTACTGCCTTTTGCAGGAGTTTTAATAGATAGATGGAACCGCCACCGAGTGATAATTGCAACTCAAGTTTTGGCAATGATTCAATCATTAATCCTAGCATTTTTGGCCCTCACAGGAATCATCAACATTTGGCAGATAATTATACTGAGTTTATGTCAAGGAGCAATTAATGCTTTTGACGCGCCAGCCCGCCAAGCTTTTGTACCAGAACTCGTAGAAAAGAAAGAAGATTTAGCACAGGCGATCGCCATTAATGCTTCCATGTTCAATGGAGCCAGATTAATCGGCCCAGCCCTGGCAGGTTTGCTGATAGCCACAGTCGGCCCAAGTTATTGTTTTCTCATAGACGGACTCAGTTACATAGCCGTCATAGCAGGCTTATTAGCCATGCAGATTAAACCGAGAAAAATTGCCGAAACCAATACAAAACCCTTACAAAGATTAAAAGAAGGATTCGTTTATTCCTTTGGATTTCCGCCAATTAGAGCCATTTTACTGCTCTTAGCATTAGTCAGCTTTGCCGGAATGTCACACACCGTGCTCGTCCCAATATTTGCCACAAAAATTCTGCACGGTGGCCCAGAAACCCTAGGCTTTTTGATGGCAGCTTCTGGAATAGGGGCATTCGCAGGAGCGATTTATTTAACCACCCGCAAAACAGTAGTTGGCATCGGCAAATTAATAGCCATCTCACCAGCAGTTATGGGCTTTGGACTAATCGGTTTTGCCCTGTCAAAAACCCTGTGGTTATCATTAATCATGATGCTGTTTGTAGGAATTGGTTTCATCTTGCAATTTGCAGCAGGAAACACATTTTTGCAAACCATA
>NZ_JAHRFC010000177.1:0-4026 GCF_020883015.1 Microcoleus sp. CAWBG640 | reverse complement strand
TCGATCGCATCTGTCGTTCCAGCAAAAACTCTGCAAAAGTTAACAGAAGCTGCTGATTTTCCGGGAGTAAGTGTTGTAACTTGCCTAGCAAATCTTCCAAAAGTTCGATCGTTTGAGAAGTCATCTTGTTCCCCTCAATGTTGGCGATAGTCTCATTCTTAATAAAAATACCTAAGCGATCGGCTTATCAGAGCGCATACTGTTTTATTTTAACTGAGCGATCGTCCTATTGTACATCTGTGTCGGGATCTAAGAGTCATAGGACTTACACATGGAGCCCAGAAACCGGGTTTTTTACGATAATACTTTGTTGTAGCCCGCAGATTTGGTACACTTCGACTTTGCTCAGTGCTTTGGTTGGAGTGCAGAAACTAGGTTTTTGGAGTTTGGGCGATCGGCTACAATATGGGGAAATGATTACAGATAGCGTAAAGTTGTTAATACCAAGCATTATCAAGCCACTTTGTTGCAGGCGAGCGTCGAAATAAAGGATAATAAAAATTATCTTATACTTCGTCCTCTTCATTTTAACTGAGCGATCGCCCCCCTTGTTGGTTGACTGATTGATAAAATAGGAGCGATCGCCTCCTTTGTTAGTGAAGTAAGTGAGGAGCGATCGCAGTATTTTTCAAGATGCCGTACTCCGCTGATAACGCACCCCACCTTACTAATCAAACACTTCAAACGTATAGTCAGGGCTGCTACCAGTCTTAATCATCTGGAAAACCTTCATTTCTCTTCCCCTTCCTTTACAGCGATTGGGATTACCAGCATCCCGAATATTCCATAAAGGTTCAACCTGCACCCAGATGACGCATCTACGAGTATTGTCTGATACTATCCCTCCACTCAAAGTTTCTGCATAAACTCCTATTTCTGCATTGCTAACTCTTCCATTTAAAGCTGAACCACAAGCTCCTGGTTGAAGCTGTAACCATCCTTTAGACCACGTTTGTCCTTGTGCATCGGTCCACGACACTGCTACAAAAGCTTTCTTAGCCGCCCTATTGCACACAACAAAATCTGCACGCGCTGGAGCAGTAAACACTAAACCTATAGAGGACATAAATACTCCAGTTATGGTTGCGATGGCCGCTGAGCCAAGAATCTTCAACTTCATTGTTTTATCCTTGAATGAGGTCTATAATTAATAACCCACCCCGATCGCCTTAGTTAAGACTGACTCGTAAGATGGAGTCACTTTTTATACTTTATTATTCCTTAAATCTCAAAGGCGGCAGAATTTTTGAGAGACGGATAAAGGCGGAAAAAGACGGGAGTTATGTTAAGAATATTTACAGGAGGCGGATTTTAGCGGATAATGACGGATAGAGTAGCATTTAATTAACAGACTATGGACGTAACAAAGGTGTTAAAATATTTAGACGAACTGGTTTTCGCTCAAACAGGTAAGCACCTCGATAGTCTGCAAAGAGCAATTATTAAAGGCGTTATTAACGGTGAGAAATACGCCGATATTGCGAAAGAATATCAATGTACGCGAGGTCATGCAAAAGATGAAGCTTACGCACTTTGGCAAATTATTTCTCAAGTGTTGGGAGAAGATTTGAATAAATCAAATTTTCGTGCTTCTATTGAAAGACTTGGAGTTGACAAATCTCATTATAAAAGTCAAATTATTGGTCATTATGTTATTGGTGGTAATATTAATCACTGCTCTAATCCTTCCCAAAATAACGAAAAATTAGAATCTATAGTTAGGGAAACTCCTACATCTGTCAATGATAGGGATGGCAATATTGAAAAAGAGCGAAAACTAGCTAAACTAGAAACGATACCGCGATTGGTAAAAATTGGCTTAACGGCAGAACAAATTGCCCAAGCTCTCGATTTGCCCCTAGAGGAAGTAGAACAAAAGATGCGATAAGTTAACGAACCATGAAATATACAGTTGTTATCCAATGGTCAGAAGGCGATCGATGCTTTCTCGTATTTTTACCTGAATTTGAAGATGTAATGCAGCCTGTAACTCACGGAGATTCTTATGAAGAAGCTATCTACAATGCACAAGAGGTACTGGAGTTACTAATCGAAAGTTGTCAGGCTGAAGGTAAACCATTACCAGCAACTAAGAAGCTAGAACGGCTATTTCAGGCTGCATAAATTTGTTTAAAGCAATATCATTCAAATATGGAATAAGTGCAAAACCGATACACTCAGCTAAACGGGGCGGCACGGCATTGCCGATTTGCCACATTGCCTTTTTCATCGAACCTGCAAAAATAAATGAATCCGGGAAAGTTTGCAATCTAGCCATTTCGCGGATCGTCCTATTGTACATCTGTGGGGGATGCGAGAGTCATAGGACTTAGACATGGGGCCCAGAAACCGGGTTTTTTACGAAAATACTTTGTTGTAGCCCGCAGATTTGGTAAAAACCCGGTTTCTCAAATCAACTCGGTTTTTGTAGTTTGGGCGATCGGCTACAATATCGTAAACCCCGTTAGCTGGCATCACTCATGCCTAAAAAAATCAGAGAATTGAAGAGCCTATTACTAAAAGCAGGCTTTACTTACAGACAGGGAAAGGGCAGTCACACTGTATGGGAACACCCTTTATTACCTGAAAAAATTACACTATCAGGTAATGATGGTGATGATGCGCCAAATTATCACGAAAAAAGAGTAATTTCTGATTTACAGAAGCTGAAGGAGATAGAAGAATGAATAGCCATTATAGTCTAATCATCGAGTGGTCAGAAGAAGATCAACTTTTTGTGGTCAGCTTACCTGAGTTTACCGATGTCATGCAGCCTTGCACTCACGGACACACTTACGAAGAAGCGGCAAAACACGGACAAGAATTATTAGAAACATTGATTGAACTCTATCAAGAAGATGGCAAACCTCTACCAGAACCTCAGACATTGGGGAAACGATTACAGATTGCGTAAAACCAAATAATTGAGTTGCTGAGGCCAATCCAAGCAGAGGAGACAGAACCATGAAATATACAGTTATGATCCAATGGTCAGAAGAGGATCGGTGCTTTGTCGTATTTTTGCCTGAATTTGAAGATGTAATGCAGCCCGTAACTCACGGAGATTCCTATGAAGAAGCTATCTACAATGCACAAGAGGTACTGGAGTTACTAATCGAAAGCTGTCAAGCGGAAGGTAAACCATTACCAGCAACTAAGAAGCTAGAACGATTATTTGAGGCTGCATAAATTTGTTCAAATCCATATCATTATACCCAAAAAGTAGGCGATTTGGATATTCTCATCAAACTTCCGAAAGTCTCACCTTATTACCAATTAACTTGAGAAAACTCGACCCAAAGTGTTGAATCTCCAAAAAATTTGCATAGGCAGAAACTGGCTTGTAAACTCTAAAAGTTCGCATAATCCCTAAAGTAGCCGCACTTTCCAAGGGACCAACAAAGCTAGTATCCCTATCCAAAAAATGAGACTGTTTAGCCCAGTAAGCCATCTGTTCTGCATTCAAAAAATAGCACCCTGAATGAGGATTTAAAGCCCGCTCAAAAGCGATTTTTTGTTCCATTATTTTGCCAATTAACTGCCGTTGTTCCTCAATATTTTGAAAATTAGCCGTAGCAGAATGTGTTAAATCGCCATCGATATAGGCTTTAAAAACGGGGGCTTGAGGTGATACTTCGTAACGGTTTGGTTGTAACAAGTTTCCATTGCCACCGTGATGTCTAAACCAGTTTAATTTGTTGAAAAACCACGGATCATGTAAAATCAAGTCATCTTCCAAGTAACAGAAATAATCATATTTGTCAAGACAAGCTCGTAAAACTGCCTGACACTCAAACCCCAACAGCAGCGGTTCGCATTTGGTAGCATGGTGCATAAAAGATTTTGGCTGCATCGGCAATTGAGACAACAGATGATAGCCTTGGGTTGTGCAAATCACAATGTCAATTTCGTGATTCTGATCTTGATTGGCTGGGATAGTTGCACATTCGCCAATGTGAATCATGCACTGAGATTTGCCATACAAAGCTTGCAGGGATGCAACGGCAGCGGTTAAAGCATTGAGTC
>NZ_JAHRFC010000176.1:0-4037 GCF_020883015.1 Microcoleus sp. CAWBG640 | reverse complement strand
TCGATCGCATCTGTCGTTCCAGCAAAAACTCTGCAAAAGTTAACAGAAGCTGCTGATTTTCCGGGAGTAAGTGTTGTAACTTGCCTAGCAAATCTTCCAAAAGTTCGATCGTTTGAGAAGTCATCTTATTCCCCTCAATGTTGGCGATAATCTCATTATCCGTTATTTTTTGGCGATCGATGCTCATCTTGAAACAAAAGCACCATCTATCGCGGTGGTCGTTGGGGAGTGCGATCGTCCTAATTGTACATCTGTGTGGGGATGCAAGAGTCACGAAGTCCAGAAACCGGGTTTTTTACGATAATACTTTGTTGTAGCCCGCAGATTTGGTAAAAACCCGGTTTCTTTGGTCGGAGTGAAGAAACTAGGTTTTTGGAGTTTGGGCGATCGGCTACAATATTCTAACAAAACACATACTGTTTCATTTTAACTGAGCGATCGCCTCCTCAACCTAATTCACTTTAACGTTATGGTTGACAAACCCAAAAGCCGTTAGTATTGAATAACCTACCTAGCAATCGGCCTTCCCAACAAGTATCCCAGGTAGCATCACCAGCAGGTTTGGCTTTACCATCGGAAATTTCCCAGTAGTATCCTCGATTTCCTACGACATTCCCAAAATACCAGGCTCCTTTATCAGCAATATCCGGGCTAGCACAAAGCCAGAAACCGTTCGGCTGCAAGTCTCTTCCTATTAACCTTGTGCCAGAGGGGCAGGTATCCCATCGTGCATCTCCAGCATTAGTTGCTCCAGAACTTGTGAATCTATACAAAGTTCCCTTGTTGTTTCGGACAATTCCAACGAAGACTAGGTTACTCCTAGAACTTGACTGAGCTAGCACGGTTGGCGAATCAAGAATACCCCTTTTTTGAGCAATACTCGGCTGTTGCAGCAACGCAACCGTTGTAACGCTAATAACAACGGAGCGAAAAAGTTGAATGTCGATCGGCTTCATATTCTTAATTTAAGTTAAGATTGACCAGTAAAAGTAAGTAACCTTTTCTAATTATTCCTTAAATCTCAAAGGCGGCAGAATTTTTGAGTGGCGGAAGATGGCGGAAAAAGACGGGAGTTATGTTAAGAATATTTACAGGAGGCGGATTTTAGCGGATAATGACGGATAGAGTAGCATTTAATTAACAGACTATGGACGTAACAAAGGTGTTAAAATATTTAGATGAACAGGTTGTCGCTCAAACAGGTAAGCACCTCGATAGTCTGCAAAGAGCAATTATTAAAGGCGTTATCAACGGTCAGAAATACGCCGATATTGCGAAAGAATATCAATGTACGCGAGGTCATGCAAAAGATGAAGCTTACGCACTTTGGCAAATTATTTCTGAAGTGTTGGGAGAAGATTTGAATAAGTCAAACTTTCGTGCTTCTATTGAAAGACTTGGAGTTGACAAATCTCATTATAAAAGTCAAATTATTGGTCATTATGTTATTGGTGGTAATATTAATCACTGCTCTAATCCTTCCCAAAATAACGAAAAATTAGAATCTATAGTTAGGGAAACTCCTACATCTGTCAATGATAGGGATGGCAATATTGAAAAAGAGCGAAAACTAGCTAAACTAGAAACGATACCGCGATTGGTAAAAATTGGCTTAACGGCAGAACAAATTGCCCAAGCTCTCGATTTGCCCCTAGAGGAAGTAGAACAAAAGATGCGATAAGTTAACGAACCATGAAATATACAGTTGTTATCCAATGGTCAGAAGGCGATCGATGCTTTCTCGTATTTTTACCTGAATTTGAAGATGTAATGCAGCCTGTAACTCACGGAGATTCTTATGAAGAAGCTATCTACAATGCACAAGAGGTACTGGAGTTACTAATCGAAAGTTGTCAGGCTGAAGGTAAACCATTACCAGCAACTAAGAAGCTAGAACGATTATTTCAGGCTGCTTAAATTTGTTCACAGCAATATCAGTCAAATATGGAATAAGTGCCAAACCGATACACTCTGCTAATCGTGGCGGTACGGCATTGCCAATTTGCCACATTGCCTTTTTCATTGAACCTTCAAAAATAAATGAATCCGGGAAAGTTTGCAATCTAGCCATTTCGCGAGCTGAAATCACGCGATTGAGATAAGGATGAATATGAGTGCCACCGTGATTTTCTTTAACAGTCATGCTCGGTTTTCCCGGATACTGTCGCTTGAAAGCATCGGCGTAGCTTTCATACAAAGAACCGCCTGGTGGAACTTTCGCAAGTCTTTCCATATACTGAACAGAATGACGAGTCCATTCGTGGTTAATTTCGGGTATGGGAGTATACTCTGGTAAATCATCAATCGCTGACTCGATTGCTTTGTATTGTTCTGGCAACAATTGCGACTTGGGATAGGGATTTTGCATCCCAAATCTATTGGCAATAAAAATCGCTCGCGGGCGGATTTGCGGGACTCCATAGGTTGCTGATTCCAGAACAGCAACGGACATATGGGGATAGCCAATTTCCTGAAAAGCTTCGCAAATGGCTTGCTTAACAGCTCCTTTTTGTATAGTCAATATTCCGGGTACATTTTCCATGACAACATACCAAGGACGTATTTCAGAAACAACGCGGACAAACTCTCTAAATAGGCGATTTCGAGGGTCGTTGGGGTCGCGTTTTCCAGCCACTGAGAAGCCTTGGCACGGCGGCCCACCTACAACAACATGAACTTGTGGCGAACCAATTTCAGCGAGTAACTTTTGGGGATTTAAGTTTTTGATATCGTCGCACAAGTGATGGCAATCGGGAAAGTTTTTTGTATGAGTTTCCGAGGCGATCGCATTAATTTCAACGCTTGCTACTGGTCGAAAACCTGCTTGCAATAAACCTTGGGTCATGCCGCCCGCACCGCAGAAAAGATCGACAAATGTATAGTCTGATTTTGTTAGTGACTGAGATTCAATATCAATGAATATCTTGTAGGGGTCGCAGTCATTTGCTTCTAGTTCGCGCTGGATGCGTTCGTAACGCCCTAGTTTTGCTTTTTTCTGCTTTTTGGCAGGAATTAATTCTGACTCGTTTGAGAACAAAGACAGTTGTATTGCTTCCATTTTCTAGTTTTTTACTGCATTTTATCTGATGTTGACCATTTCGGGCAGAGTGTCGGGTTCGCGCTTGGAGTTGGGGAGTGCGATCGTCCTATTGTACATCTGTGGGGGATGCGAGAGTCATAGGACTTAGACATGGGGCCCAGAAACCGGGTTTTTTACGAAAATACTTTGTTGTAGCCCGCAGATTTGGTAAAAACCCGGTTTCTCAAATCAACTCGGTTTTTGTAGTTTGGGCGATCGGCTACAATATCGTAAACCCCGTTAGCTGGCATCACTCATGCCTAAAAAAATCAGAGAATTGAAGAGCCTATTACTAAAAGCAGGCTTTACTTACAGACAGGGAAAGGGCAGTCACACTGTATGGGAACACCCTTTATTACCTGAAAAAATTACACTATCAGGTAATGATGGTGATGATGCGCCAAATTATCACGAAAAAAGAGTAATTTCTGATTTACAGAAGCTGAAGGAGATAGAAGAATGAATAGCCATTATAGTCTAATCATCGAGTGGTCAGAAGAAGATCAACTTTTTGTGGTCAGCTTACCTGAGTTTACCGATGTCATGCAGCCTTGCACTCACGGACACACTTACGAAGAAGCGGCAAAACACGGACAAGAATTATTAGAAACACTGATAGAACTCTATCAAGAAGATGGCAAACCTCTACCAGAACCTCAAACTTTGGGAAAACGATTGCAGATAGCATAAAGTTATTAATACCATCGAAAAACTCTTAAAACTTTTGATGCGTTCTCCCTTGTGGCTCATCGCTATCCCGAAGCTGCTCGCCTATGGTTGGTGCAGCTTGAAAATATTTCACCAGCCGATATTTTAAATATTTTTAATCGCATTATGTCGCGATCGCGTCCCGATTATTCCAGTTTTATCGAATGGCTGGATCTTCCCGATGGTGGGGACGATCCACTTGAAATTTTAGCTCGCAGTGGTGGGGAACGAGTCACAGATACGTTTGCCG
>NZ_JAHRFC010000175.1:0-4104 GCF_020883015.1 Microcoleus sp. CAWBG640 | reverse complement strand
GGGCGGATGGATGACGAGACCAACAAATCCTGGTAAAATAATACTAACAAAAAACGGCAATTCAATGAAGGCGACATATCAGTACAAGTTCTATCCCGACACTAATCAAAAGCTAGCTCTCAACCAATGGCTCAGAATTTGCCGTTATTGGTACAATCGCCAATTGGGAGATCGTTTTGATTGGTGGGAAATGAACCGTACTGCTATCAATGCTTGTCCCTTAAAAACCAGTATTGCGACTCCCAGAGAAAAGCCTAACTACTACTGGCAAAAACAACAGTTACCCATTCTCAAAAAAGATTTGGTTAAAGTCTTTCATAGTGGTGAGTTATTAGACTTTAAGCAAGTCGATTCAACGATTCTGCAAGACGTTTCCAAACGAGTCGAACGAGCTTTTGAGAGGTTTATTGTCGGTGACAGCAAAGGTGGGCGATCGGGTAGACCCCGATTCAAAACTGAAGCCGACTACCGAACAATGACTTTGGCAACGGCTAGGGACGATTGGATTAAATTAATTCGCAAGAATTGGATTTACATTCGATTGCCAAAACTAGGGGTAATAAAGGTGCGGATGCACCGCACCATCCCCGATGGTTTAACCATTAAACAAGTGAGTGTCACTAGGAAAGCCGACGGTTGGTTCCTCCAATTAATACTTGAAGACACTTCTGTGCCTGAATTGACACCGGATAAAATTGCTCCCACTTGGGAGAATTCAATCGGTTTAGATGCAGTATTACACGAAGATGTTTATCTAGCGACATCTGAGGGTGAGAAATTACCTTCCCTCAAGCCACTCCGAAAGAATCAAGCTAAATTAGACCGCATTTCCCTGAAGCGGAATCAACGAAAAAGAAGGTCTAAAGCCCGACGAAAATTGGCAAAAAAAGAGGCGAGACAGCATCAAAAGATTGCGCGTTCTCGCCAAGACTTTCATTATAAAACAGCTCACAAATTAGTCAGAACGGGAGCTAAGTTCTTCTTCCATGAAGACTTAAACCTCAAAGGTTTAACTAAAAGAAACAAGGTTAAACAAGATGAGGATGGGAAATATTTACCCAATGGGCAATCCGCTAAATCTGGATTGAATAAATCCTGGCTGGATGCAGCTTTTGGGCAATTTTTTACGACGCTGAGCTACATAGGAGAAAAAACTGGGGCAGTCGTCGTTTCACAAAAACCTGCTTACACCTCAATGCTTCTGTGTTATCGGAATGAAATGGTTTTCACCGACTGCAATATTCGAGAGTATTGGGACGAGCAAAATTCTTTGATGGTAGATCGCGATCTTAATGCTGCGATTAACCTAAAAAGACTGGGGTTGGACATTTTCCCCAGTATAAAACGCCCTAGTGGGAATCTTTCTATAGTTGGTTCTATGGATAACAGTACCATCAAGGAAATCTTACATACCCTTCATCGGGCTGTTAAGAAGCCCACATCATAATCTGTACTCAGATTTGATGTGGGAGTATGTCACTAATTAAATTCTCGGTAAATCTAGATAAACTGTCAACTGCCGTTAACCCCAAAACACCTAAATTATCGTCCTGCGTGGATTATTTTCGACACCACCGCGCCAACGCAAGCTAGTTAAAAGCTGCTGGAACCGTAAGCGTCGAGAACACCTCTGTACGGAAACCGCAGTCAAGAACAATCATAAAAAAGTCGAGCCTGGTGTCGCAACGAGCTCTTTTGGTGGAAAATAACTTAACTTGTGCAACAAAATCTATTCAACTACCGCCTTGAATCTAAGGGTGTAAAATTATCCAACAGGAATTCTCTGTTACGCAAGTCTCACGATACGCTCCCTCGCCAGAGCCATCAAACCAGCCGTACTGACTAACCTCCCGTCTTAACTGACTAGGTTCTTTGAGTCAATACACCCGCTTGATACCTAGCTAATCCAGGACTTACGCATTAGGCGCAGGTAAGCGTGGCAACCACGGGGGGATTGCCCCTACAAAACACTCTAGGTAGATCGATAGCGTAAGTCCTGTAATCAAGAGATCTGTTGCTGCTGGTTCATAGTCTGCTATGTAACAGAGACCTTGCTTTGGGCCCCTAAAACTGTCATCACAAAGGCGCGCTCACATCACTCCGCAAGGGAGTAGGCCCAAAGGTGTGAGGGGTCAATAACCCTCCATTCTGCTATTGACTAGGCGGTTCCCACCGCTGGTGTCACTTTCCTCTTGGATCTAAACTCCCTCGTTTCCCACTTACCGCATATTTGTATGAAAGCAACTAATAGCCGTCAATTTTCTTCTGTAGCCGCTCGCACTCTCAAAGTAGTGGGGATTATCTTGATTCTCTCTGCTTTGCTCGACTGCATTGTGCTGTCACTACCGGGAGAAACCTCCGACATTCTCAATAGAGGGTGGCAGTTGGCTGCGGCAACTCAGATAGTTGACCGGGGAATTATTCCTTTAATGGGTATAGCCCTACTGATGACTGGCTTTTGGGTGGACAGCAGCACTGGAGTCTCCATCGAACGCCAAAATATTTGGCTGGATTTACGATTCTGGGCGCTGTTAGTTTCCAGTTTGCTAGGCCTGATTTATCTGTGTCTGGTCCCACTTCATCTCAACAATACTCGTTTGGAACTCAAGGAGGCTCTTGTTCAAGTCGATAGAGAAGCCGGACAAGCTGAGGGTCAACTGGAAGCCCAAATTAAAAGCGATCAGTTCAAAGCTCAGATAGAACAGCTTAAAAGCCAGCGCCGCAGTCAGATAGCAGCCCTGCTACAAGATGAGGGAAAAATGGCACAAGCACTCAAGAGTCCAGAGGTTCCCAAGGAATTGAAAGCTGTGCTTCAGGAGTCAAAAAATGACCCGAAGGCCCTAGACAAATTTCTGGAACAGCAAGCTCAAGAACTTCCCAACCAGGCCCGCAAAGAAATTCAGACTCGTAAGCAACAAAAAGAGAAAGAGTTGAGAACTCGATCGAGAAATTCTAGTTTGCAGACGGGCATCAGCAGTTTACTCTTGGCGATCGGTTACATTACTGTTGGTTGGACTGGATTGAGAAGCATGGGGATTCCTCGGTTCGGCCGCCGCAAGAGTTGACCAGCCAACAGCGGGGATCGCGCGGGTCGAGACATCTCTAATAAATATTTGATGTGGTTAATATAGCAACCGCTGAGGCAGTTAGGACGTTGTTAATTGCTGAAACCATTGATTCTCTTGCATTTGCACATCGCTCTTGTGCCGAAATCCATCGGACTTCTTCCTTCTGCTATGGTTTGCCCTTACTGAAAGCTGGGAATGTTCTCAATTTATATTCTGACTTACAACGAAGAGATTGATATCGCCGCTTGCATTGAATCGGCGCTGCTTTGTGACGATATCATTGTGGTTGATTCTTTCAGCAGCGATCGTACCCTTGAGATTATCCAGAGCTATCCAGTCCTCTTGGTACAGCACGCTTTTGAAACTCACGGGCGTCAGCGGACTTGGATGTTGCAAGAAGTTCCCTGCAAGTACGAATGGGTTTATATCCTCGAAGCAGATGAGCGGATGACACCTGCACTGTTTGCTGAATGCCTAAAGGCGATCGAAAGTCAAGAATATATAGGCTATTACGTCGCTGAAAAAGTAATATTTATGGAGCGTTGGATTCGCCGCAGCACTCAATATCCCCGCTATCAAATGCGCCTGTTTCGCAAAGACAAAGTGTGGTTTAGTGACTACGGCCACACGGAACGGGAAGTTTGCAATGGTCCGACTCACTTCCTGAAGGAAACCTACCCTCACTATACTTGCAGCAAAGGTCTTTCTCGCTGGATTGAAAAGCACAACCGGTACTCGACTGACGAGGCTGCCGAAACCCTCCGTCAACTAGAAGCCGGTCAAGTAAATTGGTGGGATTTATTTTTTGGAGCCTCAGAAGTGGAAAGACGCCGTGCATTGAAAGATTTTTCTTTGCGCTTGCCTTTACGACCAGTTGTGCGCTTTTTCTATATGTATATTTTACTAGGCGGATTTCTTGACGGTCAAGCGGGATTAGCTTGGTGTACGCTGCAAGCTTTTTATGAATATTTAATTTTGCTGAAAGTTTGGGAAATGAAACATATGCCACTGCCAAATTTAGACTCTGCGAAAGAAG
>NZ_JAHRFC010000174.1:0-4115 GCF_020883015.1 Microcoleus sp. CAWBG640 | reverse complement strand
ATTAGATATATTAAGTCAGTTATTGATTCCCCAAAAATTGTACGGACGGGAAAAACAAGTAAGCGAATTATTAGCCGCCTTTGGACGAGTAGCTAATCCCGTCGATGAAAATTCTTCCCATTCCCAAGTCGAACTGATGCTAGTATCTGGTTATTCAGGTATCGGCAAATCAGCAACAGTTAAGGAAATTCATAAACCCATTACCCGACAGCGGGGCTATTTTATTTCCGGTAAATTTGACCAATTCCAGCGGAATACACCTTACGCATCCTTAATTCAAGCTTTTCAATCTTTGAGCCAGCAGTTACTTACAGAAAGTAGCAAAAATTTACAAACCTGGAAACATAAACTTTTAGCTGCACTCGGTGATTCAGCACAAGTAATTATTGACGTAATTCCTGAACTAGAATTGCTGATTGGTAAACAGCCACCAGTCCCTGAACTTGCCCCAAAAGAAGCACAAAATCGCTTTCACAGGTTATTCAAAGATTTAATTCATGTATTTGCACGGAAAGAACATCCATTAGTCATATTTCTCGATGACTTGCAGTGGGCTGATTCAGCGACATTGAAATTAATTGAATTACTGGCTATAAATCCTGAAACGAAATATTTGTTATTAATTGGAGCCTATCGGGATAATGAAGTTAACTCGACACATCCTTTGATGCAAACAGTAAAACATATTCATGAACAGGGAACAATTGTCAACTATTTAGTATTAAAACCCCTAGATTTAGACCAGGTTAACAGATTCATCTCTGACACATTAAACAAATCAGAATTTTGTGAAGATTTAGCTAAATTGTTGTGGAATAAAACTGGTGGTAATCCATTTTTTTTAACTCAGTTAATCAAAGCTATTTATCAAGAAAATCTTTTAAGGTTTGATTTTTCCCAAGCTGCATGGCAGTGGAACATAGAAGCTATTCAAGCTATTGGAATTACCGATAAAAATGTAGTAGAACTGTTAGCAAATCGCCTGCAACAACTACCAAATGTTACACAAAATATTTTGCAATTAGCTGCTTGTATTGGGGACATTTTCACTCTAGATGTTCTGTCTACAATTAACAAAAAGTCTATCTCAGTCACTGGGTTGGAATTATGGGAGGCTTTGCAAGCGGGGTTGATACTTCCTTTGAATGAAAGCTACCTGATTCCTTTACTTTTCGATGGGAAAGAAGCAATTGATTTAAGCTTCAACCCTGCCCTAGTAGGTTATAAATTTTTACACGATCGAGTCCAGCAAGCAGCTTATTCTCTGATTCCCGATAGTGAGAAAAAAGCCACCCATATGAGCATAGGTAAAATCCTCTTGGAAAGCACGCCCCCCGATAAATTAGAGGAAAATATTTTTGATATTGTTAATCAATTGAATGTGGGAATTGATAACATCGAAGTGGTTATAAAAAAAACCGAGATTGCCGAATTAAATCTGATTGCTGGGCGTAAGGCAAAAGCTGCTAATGCTTACGAAGCTGCTGTCAAATATTTGAAGGCAGGAATGTCACTCTTAGCATCTGATAGTTGGGTTAGTAACTATGATTTGACCCTTAAATTATATGTAGAATTGGCAGAAGCAGAATGTTTCAATACTAATTTTGAGCAAGCAACTGCTTTGGGTGAAGTAGTTTTAACTTGTGCGAAAAATCGGCTCGATTGCATGAAAGTGTATCAGCTTCAAATACAGATATTTCAAGCTCAAAGCCAGATGCTGAAAGCTGTGGAAACTGGGATTGAAGTTTTGAATATTCTCGGATTTAAATTGTTAGACGAAAACCTAGAAATCCCTAAATTACCCAGCATTGATGATATAGAAAACCTGCCAGAAATGACAGATCCCTATCAACTAGCAGCTTTGCAAATACTAATAGCTATCTATCCTCCTGCTTATATTGCCAAACCCGAAATTGTGTCGCCCCTCGTCTTGACAATGGTAAATCTTTGTCTGACAAAGGGCCATTCAGGGTTAGCCGCTTTTCCCTATACTCTTTATGGCATGATGTTATGTGGAGTTAAGGGTGATATTGTCTCTGGATATCATGCTGGAATCATTGCCTTAAAACTGTTGGAAAAATTCCATGATCTTCAACATAAAGCCAAAGTTTACGTCATGTTTAATGGCCACATAAAACTTTGGCAAGAGCCTGCTAAAAATACACTATCTGGATTTTTAGAAGCAAGGAAAATCGGTGTAGAAATAGGCGATATGGAATGGGCTATTTATAGCTCTAAGCACTACATTATCAATTTGTTTATAGTGGGAGAACCTTTAGAATATGTCGAACAGCAACAAGCTATATATATGCAATTCTTGGTAAAGAATAAGCATGAATTTGCCATTGGTTATGCTAAAATTTGGCAAGTAATTACTTTGAGTTTAAGAAGTGAAACAGCAGAGCAAGTAGCCTTACTTAGCCGTGGATTGGATGACACGGCGATGCTGTCTCTGTGGCGGAAACAGAATAATCGAATGTCGCTATTTGCTGCTTATGTAGCTCAAGTGATGATGCTGTTCTTATTTAAAGATTATGCTCTGGCTGTGGCTAGGGCTAAACTAGCAGTAGAATATGCAGATGGGGCGATCGGGCTGATTACTATCGGGGTACATAATTTTTATTATTCGCTTTCTCTCCTCGGTGATTACCCCCAGACACCAAATCAAACAGAATCTTTAGCTATTGTTGAATCCAATCAGATAAAAATGAAGTTTTGGGCATATCATGCACCCATGAACTATCAACATAAATTTGATTTGGTGGCAGCGGAAAAAGCGCGAATATTAGGCAATAAGCTAGAAGCAATCGACTATTATGACCTAGCTATTAAAGGAGCTGCTGCTAACGGTTATCTCCAAGAAGAAGCATTAGCTTATGAATTAGCTGGAGAGTTTTATCAATCTTTGGGTAAGGAAATAATTGCCAGAGCTTATCTGGATAAAGCTTATTATGCTTACATACACTGGGGAGCTATAGCCAAAGTTAAAGACTTAGAATCTCGCTATGATTATTTAGTCGATCGCTCGCGACAAATCCTCTATCCTAATGTCAGTGCCACCACTGTAACAACCACGATCGATCAGAACTTATCCCTAGATATATCAACAGTTGTCAAAGCATCTCAAGCTCTTTCTGGGGAAATTTTTATCAGTAGTTTGTTAGAGAAACTCCTATATATTATCAGGGAAAATGCCGGAGCGCAGAAAATAATTTTTATTGCCAATACAGGTAATGAATTAGCAATAGAAGTGGCACTATTAGGCAACACAAATGATGTTACTGTGCTGGAATCTATGCCAATAACCGAAGGCGGAATGTTGCCAGTTTCCTTGATTAACTATGTAGAAAGAACTAGAGAGCCGTTAGTTTTAGACGATGCTACAGTCCCCGATAAATTCAATTTTGATCCTTATCTTACCCTCCATCAACCCCTATCTATTCTGGTATTGCCCGTGATTCATCAAGGCAATCTGAAAGGAATTTTTTACTTAGAAAATAATCTCATCAAAGGTGCTTTTACCAAGGAAAGGTTAGAAGTTTTGAAAATGCTGTCGGCACAAGCAGCGATATCTCTAGAAAATTCCAGTTTCTATACAGTTCTGGAAAAGCGAGTAGTCGAAAGAACTCAGGAATTACAAGCCACCTTAGAAGAACTAAGTCGCACTCAATTACAGTTAATTCAAAGTGAAAAAATGTCGAGTTTAGGGCAATTAGTTGGGGGAATTGCTCACGAAATTAATAATCCGATTAATTTTATTCATGGAAATTTGCATTATAGCGATCGATATCTTAAAGATTTAGTTGATTTATTGCTTTTATACCAAAAATATTACCCAGAGCCAGTGCAGCCTATAGTAGATAAAAGTGACGAAATCGAGTTAGATTTTTTAATCCAAGATTTTCATAAAATGATTGATTCGATGAAAGTGGGTGTTGGGAGAGTTCGCGATATTGTGCTGTCGTTGCGAAATTTTGCCAGACTTGATGAATCAGAAATAAAATGGGTGAATCTCCATGAAGGCATCGACAGTACCTTGATGATTTTGCAGAAAAGATTAAGTGGAATAACAGTGATTAAGCAGTACGCACACTTGCCTTTGGTGAACTGCTATG
>NZ_JAHRFC010000173.1:0-4150 GCF_020883015.1 Microcoleus sp. CAWBG640 | reverse complement strand
GGGGGCGATCGGACTAATTACTTTGACGAGCTGTGTACATGAAACTTCTTGGGTCCGCGCTGGCGGTAAATTTCATATAAAGCCATGCCCGTTGCTACGGAGACATTCAGGCTTGGTGTATTGCCCCTTAATGGAATTGAAACTAATCCATCACAGCCGCGCTGTATCAAAAGGCTCAAACCGTCAGCTTCACCACCTACAACTAAAACCGTGGGCCCGGAGAAATTCACTGTCTCTACCGATTGACTGGCCGTAGCGGCAGTGCCGTAAATCCAAAATCCAGCCTCTTTCAATTCTTCCAAAGCCCGACTGAGATTGACAACCCTCGCTACGGGTAAATTTTCCAAGGCGCCAGCGGCCACTTTTCTAACCGCGGAGGTAATCCCCACCGCCCGCCGCTGGGGTATCACTACGCCCTGAGTGCCCAATGCTTCTGCTGTGCGAATAATTGCCCCTAAATTGTGGGGATCGTTGAGTCCTTCTGCTACCACAATTACCGGATGTTCCGTAGCAGATTTAGCCTTGGCGATTAGTTCACTCAAATCTAGGTATTCGTGGGCTGATATTTGAGCTGCTACACCTTGATGGTTCGCTTTGCGCGTGATGTAGTCCAGTCGCAAATCGTCCACTTCGTCGATGATGCTACCGTTGGACTTGGCTTCGGTTAGCAAGCTGTGAAAGCGGGGATCGTAGCGCAGATGTGGCACAACCCAGATCCGGTTGAGCACTTGGTTTGCTTCGAGGGCCGCCTGCACAGCATGGCGTCCGTAAATCATGTCTGTGTCTGCTTCTGGTTGTACTACGCTGTTGCTTCCAGGCTCAACCGCACCACTGTCTCTGTTTTTGTAATAATTGCCACGGGATTCCTGGGGGCTGTTGTCTCTGTTTTTATAGTAATTGCCACGGGATTCCTGGGGGCTGTTGTCTCTGTCTCTGAAACGATTGCCACGAAATTCTTGGGGGCTGCTGTCTCTGTCTCTGAAACGATTGCCACGAAATTCTTGGGGGCTGCTGTCTCTGTCTCTGAAGCTATTGTCGCGAAATTCTTGGGGGCTGTTGTCTCTGTCTCTGAAGCTATTGTCGCGAAATTCTTGGGGGCTGCTGTCTCTGTCTCTGAAACGATTGCCACGAAATTCCTGGGGGCTGTTGTCTCTGTCTCTGAAACGATTCCCACGAAATTCTTGGGGGCTACTGTCTCTGTCTCTGTCTCTGAAGTGATTATTTTTTCGCAGTTCGGGTTTGTCCTCGGAGTTTAAGTTGCGTTTATAAACCGATCGCACGGGCATTTCTTGCGGTTGTGGGGTAAAGCTCGATCGCTTTTGAGGTGCTGCTACGGAGCGAGTGTCTGGACGGGGTTTACGTTCAAAACGGGGAGATGGTGACGAATCCTCACCGCGGCCTTCACTGTTGAATGGTCTGCTGTCGCGCTTGGACCCTTGGGGGTTTGGTCTAGTAAATTTTCTCATTTGTTTGTGCTGGCTGTAAAACTGGTTTTGGCTTAATGCCAAGGATTTTTTGATTGACCGATCGCTCTGGGACTTTTGAGATTTTAGATTGGTTCTGATTTGAGGATCTTGCTGTTTTTAGTTGCTAATTTATTACTCATAAATCCTCTTTACCTGAGAAGGATTTTGGCAATTTTAGGTAGGCGACGGCAGGCTTTTTAAGTAATAATTCGCTACTTGTAATTTCTAATCGCTAAAACCGTTAACTGTCAATTTCTAAAAGTGCCATAAGTATGGTCAATCTTTCGGGATCGGTGAGGTATAAGTATCCCACCAAAGTTTCTAAGCTGCTGGCTTGTTGGTAAATCTCTGGATCTGCCCGTGTGGAACGGCTCGCAGCAGCATTGCGGCCGCGCTTGACAATTGCTAATTCTGTGCTGTTCAAATAAGGAGCGATCGAGCGCAAATGACGCGCTTGAGTTTCGGCTCGTACTTGTCCCACCACCAATTGGTGATAAGTTTGCATTTTTTTTGGCGGAACTAAGTACAAAGTCCTAACGTATAGTTCGTATACTGCATCTCCCAAGTAAGCCCAAGCTGCTGGCGAAAGCCTTTCTATTACCGCTGATGTCACCATCCCAGGATGTAATTGATTGACACTGATATCACTAAAACTCAGCTTTTGTCCATTATCTGCCATCGGCGACATACTTTTTTAATCAAACTTCCGCACAGTTTTTTTTCTAGTCACTTACTAATCTGGTATCACAAGGCTCGTTTTAACTTGATACTTCCCTAAGCTTTATTGTTCAACATAGGTTATAAAATTATACCATTTTTTCAGCTATTTACCACAGATTCTTTGTCTCCTGACAAACATAAGAATTTGCTATCCAGTTGTCAGAACCGGATAGCTAATCTCATCCAATTATTCGTCAAGCATTCTTGACGTTTTCTATGGCACCATCAACACTCGTCTGCAAAGACAAAAATTTCTCTAAGCGAACCAGTTTAACAGTCTGAGTTACGCGGGGATTGGAAACAATTTGCAATCCCCCGTCAAAACTTTGGGCTTTTTTGACAAGTTGCACAAGGGCTCCCAAGCCTGAACTATCCACAAAGTCAATTTTAGACAAGTCCAAAATTACGTGTTTTGGACCATCCTCAATACATTTGGTCAGTACCTTCCGAAAAGTTGCCTCGGAAAAAGCGTCCAGTAGGCCAATCAGGCGAAATAGCTGATAGTTATTCCCGACTTCGCGAGTGCCTCTGAGGCTAACGGTCAGGTTCAATTGCTCAGAAATGACACCCTCCTAGCTAGATATTGCTTAAAGTCGAGGTTTCATTGTAGGAGTTTTTTGATCTTTTGTCTACTTTTTTTGTCAGTTGTGGGCTGGGGGCTGTAGACCACTGACAACCGACAACCGACAACTGACAACTGACAACCGACTAATGACTAATGACTACTTAACGGCTACTTTCTGATTTTCTCGCATGGACTGCACGAATCGATCGAACAAATAGTCGGCATCATGGGGACCCGGACTGGCTTCGGGGTGGTACTGGACTGAGAACAGTGGCAGGGTTTTGTGCTTCAATCCTGCTACGGTGCGATCGTTCAAGTTGAGGTGAGTAATTTCTACTTCGGGAACTAACGACTCAGGGTCGATCGCAAAACCGTGATTTTGGCTAGTAATTTCCACTTGCTGGGTTAAACCCGCTGGGTGATTCAATCCCCGGTGCCCAAACTTGAGTTTAAAAGTTTCCGCACCCAAGGAAAGTCCTAAAATCTGGTGTCCCATGCAGATGCCGAACACAGGTTTGTCCGACTTTAACAAAGCCTTCGCCGTCTCGATTCCTTCCGTTACCGCCGAGGGGTCTCCAGGGCCATTGGACAGAAAAATGCCGTCTGGGTTGTACTTGAGGATTTCCTCTGGGCTGGTGTTTGCGGGGACAACAATTACTCGACAGCCGTAACTGGCCAAACGCCGTAGAATGTTGCGTTTGATGCCAAAATCCAGGGCCACCACCGTCCACATTTCACCACTGGCCGGTTTGACTGTCGGACTAAATTCCCAAACCGATGCTGTGGGTTCAGACCACTCATACACCTCGCGGGTAGTCACTTCCCGAACCAGATTGAGTCCGTCCATAGTGGGGGCGTCTTGCACTTGCTCCAAGAGCTCGGCAGGGTCGAGAATCGAGGTAGAAATACCACCGTTGACTGCTCCTACCGTGCGAATTTTGCGAGTCAGGGCGCGGGTGTCGATGCCGTAAATTCCTGGGATATTGTACTGTTTGAGGTAGTCTGGGAGAGATTGGGACGATCGCCAGTTGCTAGGGCGAGTGCATATATTGCGAGCGATGGCTGCTCGAATATGGGGGTGGGAAGACTCTTCATCTTCGAGATTTACCCCGGTATTGCCCAATTCTGGATAAGTAAAAGTTACGATTTGTCCCGAATAACTAGGGTCTGTCAAGACTTCTTGATAGCCCGTCATCCCTGTATTGAATACTACTTCGCCGACGACTGTGCCGTGAGCGCCAAAGGACCAGCCGCGGTAAGCAGTACCATCAGCGAGGACTAGGAGAGCGGGTTGTGCAGTTGAAAGTGACATGGCATCCTTAATTACTGTCGTCTGGTTTCATTCTTATCACTGCCGGGGATTTGATGCTAGCCGGCAAAATACAAATATTATTTCAAA
>NZ_JAHRFC010000172.1:0-4167 GCF_020883015.1 Microcoleus sp. CAWBG640 | reverse complement strand
CCTTGATAGTCTGTTCGCGAATCGACCTCCAGTTTCGATGATTGAAGGTATCGTCCACATAAGAGCGGTTGACAATTCGCCAAGCTTCGTTCAATAGCTTCTGTTCATCAGTCAGCGCCATTGCAGGTTGCGCCCAAGACCCAAAAACCAGGGCGACTTGGAGGAAAAATAAAATTGCCGTCTGGAAAACTCGTCTGTGCATGATTGTTTTGGAAAATATAAGTAAGTATTACATTTTCTCTGTATTTTACGTTTCTGCGCTGGGAATGCTGTTACAGATTTAACTTGTATCCTAAACTCACGGCTATAGCCTTTCTCAGTAACATGAGGTACGCATTGGGGTCGGTAATAGGTAATAGGTAATAGGTAATTGCAGGATTGGTAATTTGAGAGTTCGCCTCTTTCGGATACTTGGGGGGAAATGTATATTTGGCTACCGGGTAATGAGTAATTGGTAATTGCTAATTGGCTCTCGATTGCGTGCGCGGTAGCGAATTGACTCGACGCGATCGGAAACTGACATCGAACCAACTTTTGTCTCTCGATCAACCTTTCTGCTAAGTATTAATTACATCCTAATTTTTAAACTTATACAAAGTTCTGTAAATTTTTATGCCCGAAAGTGGGGATGGAGCTTATTTTTAGGTTCCTACGTTGAAAAACCTTACTAATAATAGCGTATCCTAGATTCACCTTAATTAAATTTGAGCAGGTGAGTTATGTTAAACTATATTAATAAAACTTTCCAAAAAGCGATCGCATTTATCGATGCTGCCGTCCCCGACCCTCAAACCTTAATCGACGGCGTTATCCCTGAAACCGAGGTAATTCAATTAGAGTCAAACCGCAACGGCCTGGAACAAATTGCCGAAGCTTTGCAGGGAGAGCAATTTTCAGTAATTCACATTATTGCCCACGGAAATCCCGGTTGCGTGCAACTGGGGAACGTTGAATTGAGTTGGGAAAAGTTGAGCGATCGCGCGGGCAATTTCGCCCTGGCAATTAAGGAATGGGGGCGATCGCTAACACCCCAGGCAGAAATACTTATTTACGGCTGCAATGTTGCCCAAGGAAATATCGGTAAAGCCTTTATAAAAAGTCTGAGTCAACTAACAGGCGCAAGTGTTGCTGCTTCTGAAAATTTGACAGGTTGTGCGGCATTGGGCGGCGACTGGGAACTGACAGCAACAGTAGGGAAAATTCAAGCATCTAAAGCTTTTAGACCGGAACTTATGGCAGTTTACAGCCATGTTCTCAATACCTTTAAACAAACACCTAATAGCTTGACGACAGGAACCAATCCTGCTGCGATCGTCAGCCAGGACTTTAACGGAGATGGGCTTCTCGATTTAGCCGTAGCTAACAGAACTTCTGACAGTGTTTCGATTTTGTTGGGAACAGGTCAAGGTAATTTTGGCACAGCTACTAACTTGACCTTGGGGAGTGCAGGATCTCCCAGCGGTATTGTGGCGGGCAATTTTAATGGAGATACGCTGCCGGATTTAGCTGTATCGACAGCAATTGGCGGCGATATAGGAGGGGGAGTTTATGTCTTGTTAGGGACAGGTCAAGGCAACTTTAGCAATCCTAACAACTTTGGTGCGGGAATCAGTAAACAGGCGATCGCTGCGGGGGATTTTAATAAAGATGGCTTTGCTGATTTAGTGGTGGCAGAAGACAATCAAGTTTCTATTGCTTTAGGTACAAATCAAGGAACTTTTGGTAATTTTAACAGTGTGGGGAGTGCAACCAGCCCTTTAGCGATCGCGATCGGAGATTTTAACACCGACAACAATCTCGATATCGTTGCTACAACCAGGAATCCTGCTAACAGCATTGCTATTTTCTCAGGGACAGGCCAAGGCACTTTTGGCACTTCTGTTAATTTGACTGTCGGCACAAGTCCTAGTGCGATCGCAGTTGGTGATTTTAATGCTGACGGGCGATCGGATTTAGCTGTAGCTAATTCAGGGAGTCAGAACGTATCAATTTTATTAGCAACAGGTCAAGGCACTTTTAGCAATCCTGCTAACTTTAATGTTGGGGGAAGTCCTGATGATATTGCCGTTGCTGATTTCAACTCTGACGGCAAACCCGATTTAGCTGTAGCGAACGTCGGTTCTAATAATGTTTCAATTTTAACTGCAACAGGTCAAGGAACGTTTAACGGGCCGTTTAATTATAATACTGGGGGAACCTCTCCTAGTGCGATCGCGATTGGCGATTTTAACTCCGATAAAAGACCAGATATTGCTGCTGCGAATACTGGCAGCAACAGAGTTTCAATTCTGTTGAATTTGCTATTGAAAGCAAGTTTTGGTACTGCTGCGTCCAGCAGCCCTGAAGGAGATGCAGATGCGACTGTTAATATTCCTGTAACAATCGAAAATGGCTTGCGATTTTCCGATCTAATTATCCCGATCGCAACTGCTTTACCCGTTCCTGCTGGAACTGCCGCAGCTACTCAAGGTTCTGACTATACTCTTTCTACTAATACTCTCACCTTTCCCGCAGGTAGTGGTAGTTTGACTCAAAATATAGCTGTCACTATCAAGCCAGACAACCTTGCAGAAATAGATGAAGCAGTTGTTTTCAGTTTTGGTACACAACCGGCAAATTCACTGCCGATCGCCCTAGGTTCAATCCCTGAAAGTACCATCACCATTCCAGCTAACGATCCGATTATTTACACAGTTGGTGCTAGCACCGGTACTATTCCTGAAGGCAACTCTGGCACAAATCCGCTGATATTTACTGTCGGTCGCAGTGGCGGTACTGATTCAGCAGGTACTGTCAATTATGCAATTGGCGGAACAGCAACTAACGGCAGTGATTATAACAATATCGGCGGCACTTCTGGCGGAAGAAGTACAACTGGCTTGATTAATTTTGCATCGGGTGAAACATCAAAAACTGTCACCCTAGATGTGTTGGGTGATGGTAGCGTTGAACCAGACGAAACTATTACTGTCACTCTCTCAAATCCCGTGACATTGCCTAATGGTGGGCTTCCCAGCGGCATTTCAACAATTGGTACTGCTACTGCGACAACTACGATTATTAATGACGATCGCCCCGGAATTATCGTCAATCCAATTACCGGATTGGTAACAACTGAAGCGGGCGGTAATGCTAGTTTTAGTGTCAAGCTAAACAGTCAACCAACCGCTAACGTGACTGTGGGTTTAAGCAGTTCCAATCCCGCAGAAGGAAGCGTTGCGACACCAACACTAACTTTCACTCCTGCTAATTGGAATCAACTGCAAACAGTCACAGTAACTGGTGTTGACGATAATGTTGCTGATGGCAATATTGCTTACAATATTGTTACTGCTGCTGCTACTAGCACCGATAGCAATTACAACAATCTCAATCCTGATGATGTCAGCGTTACCAACACCGATAACGAAATTCCAGGAATTACTGTCAATCCTACAGCAGGATTAACTACTACCGAAGCTGGAGGAACTGCTAATTTTTCAGTTGTGCTCAACACCCAGCCGACAGCACCTGTTACTATTAGTTTGAGCAGTTCCAATCCAGCAGAGGGAACGGTTGCTGTCCAAAATCTCACTTTCACTCCGAATAACTGGAACCAGCAGCAGACAGTAACGGCAACGGGTGTTAGCGACAATATTGCTGATGGGAGTCAAACTTACAGCATTATTACTGGCGCTGCTGTGAGTACCGATAGCAATTACAACAACTTTAATCCCTCGGATGTTAGCGTTACTAATACCGACAGCAATGCAGCAGGAATTACGGTTAATCCCGCCAGTACAGTGGCGACAGAAGGCGGTGCTAATGGCAGTTATAAAATTAAGTTGAATTCGCAACCAACAGCGCCAGTGACTATTAGTTTTGCTGCGGGAAATCAAATAAGTACGATCGCCCCCATTACCTTCGATGCTGCTAACTGGAATGTTGCCCAAACTGTGACTGCGATCGCGACTGACGACGCAGTTGTCGAAGGTGCTCACAGTGGCACAATTAATCATGCGGTGACAAGTACGGACGGGAAATATAACGGAAGTGCGATCGCCCCTGTCACTGTCGCCATTACTGATAACGATATAACGCCGACGCCAACTCCACCAACTCCACCAACTCCACCAACTCCACCAACTCCACCAACTCCACCAACTCCACCAACTCCACCGACGCCAC
>NZ_JAHRFC010000171.1:0-4867 GCF_020883015.1 Microcoleus sp. CAWBG640 | reverse complement strand
TTTAGGGGAGCAAGAAGAGCTCAAAGCGCCTCTTGTCGAACCCGGAGATCCCCCCCAGCCCCCCTTCTTAAGGGGGGAGCAAGATGTTCTCAAAGTCCCCCTTCTTAAGGGGGATTTAGGGGGATCGAATTTAGGTGAGCAACAAGAGCTCAAAGCGCCTCTTGTCGAACCCGGAGATCCCCCCCAGCCCCCCTTCTTAAGGGGGGAGCAAGATGTTCTCAAAGTCCCCCTTCTTAAGGGGGATTTAGGGGGATCGAATTTAGGTGAGCAACAAGAGCTCAAAGCGCCTCTTGTCGAACCCGGAGATCCCCCCCAGCCCCCCTTCTTAAGGGGGGAGCAAGATGTTCTCAAAGTCCCCCTTCTTAAGGGGGATTTAGGGGGATCGGATTTAGGTGCATCGGATAGTTATGTTGAATGGCGCGAGGGGAAAACAGCGGATATTGACAAATGCCTGACTTTGGCTGAAATTTTCGGACTGCGATTCAAACAGTGCCGCCTAGTGGTGCTTTCCGCCTGCGAAACGGCGCTAATTGATACGGAGAATCGCTCCGATTATATTGGATTACCGACGGGATTTCTCTACGCGGGAGCAATGGGAACTTTGGCCAGTCTTTGGGCTGTGAATGACCTCTCGACTGCCTTGATGATGGTAAAATTTTATGAGGTATTGCAACCTGGAGTTAGCATTGGTCAAGCGCTCCATGATACCCAGCGCTGGTTTAAGTCTGCTACTACTTCAGATTTGCTAGAATGGGTGGAAGGTTCGGATAGTTTCGATGGAGAGCAAAAGGAAGATGTTACGGAATATCTGAGACGCTATAAACCGACCGTAAAACCCTACGGTGATGTTTATCATTGGGGAGCGTTTTGTGCGATCGGCTTATAGTTGGGCGGGGGCGGGTTTGCGAGATTATTAATTTTCGGCAATTATGGTTTGTAAAACCCGCCCCTACAGCACTTGGCATTATGATAGAAGAATCAATCAACCGGAGATTATCTGATGCAAAATTTAATCTAATCCATGAAAACCGATAGCCTATTTTACAGCATCTTCCAAGAATTCCCGTTTATTTTCTTTGCCCTGTTGGGTATACCTGCCGATGCTACAAACCAATACCAATTCACATCCCAAGAAGTCAAACAATTAGCCTTTCGCCTAGATGGTTTGTTTCTGCCAATTGTCGCAGATCCCCAACTACCATTCTACATTGTGGAAGTCCAATTTCAACCAGACCCAAATCTCTATTATCGTTTATTTGCCGAACTATTCATCTATCTCAAACAATACCAACCGCCGCACCCTTGGCAATTGGTAGTCATTTACCCAAATCGGCAAACAGAAAGAGAAAGTGACATCCACTTTCAGGAAATGCTGGCACTCCCAAAAATCACCCGCATTTACCTGGATGAACTTAGGGAACCAGAAACAGCATCTCTACCGATAAAATTACTTAAACTGGTAATCGAACCAGAAAACACGGCCTCAGATTTGGCTATAGATTTAGCCAGACAAGCCGAAACCGAAATACCGAATATCGCAGTCAGAGAGAGCTTCATCAACTTACTAGAAACCATCATTTTTTACAAGCTACCCCAAAAATCCAGAGAGGAAATTGCCGCCATGTTTAACCTCAGTGACTTAAAGAAAACCAGAGTTTATCAAGAGATTCTTGAAGAAGTACAAGCTGAATCACAAGCACGAGCTCAAGCTGAAGCTAAACAGCGAGAAAAAGTTGTAATGCTCAGAATGTTTAATCTAGGATTAGCTACAGAAGATATTGCTACATCCTTTGACTTGCCGATAGCTGAAGTAGCAAAAATTATCACCGAAGCTCAACAAGAACAAGCTGAACAAAATTAATCAAACTATAGCGGGTTTACAAGATGATTGATTTTCGGCAATTATTTTGGTAAAATCCGCCTATAGCGGGTTTACAAGATGATTGATTTTCGGCAATTATTTTGGTAAAATCCGCTCCTACAGCACTTGACATTGTACATCCATTTTTGAGGTAAACTTATTATGATGATGAAAACCCTGATTTTGTCGGAAATCTGTAACGCGATTACCAAAGCCCCAGAGATTCTGACTCCGCCATTTATTGAAGAATTACTCAAGACTGTTTTGCCGATAGCTGAGTCTGATGCTACTGATAAAGCAGTTAAAGAAGCTATTAATAAAGTCTATCAAAACTTTCCAGAAGTATCAGAGCAGATTGCAAGTCTGACTCGCAAAAATCTCGATGACGCAGAATCCGAAGTCACACTGGGCTATGAAAGAGTCACTAATACCTATCCTAACATCAAAAAGCTAGAAGCAAACTTGAGAAAACGCATTCAAACAGCCTCAAATCCCCCCGCACCAGATGCTAAAAATTGACCATCCCCAAGTCTATATCTACAGCTACCAACTCAGCAGCGAAAGCAAAACCGATGTTGACTCAGTCTGGACTTGGGCAAATAGTCTCTGGCAATATTTTAGCCCCGACAAAAGTCTAGTTTTTTCTCCAGCAAACCTCAGTTATCCCCTCACTAAACCTAACAAATTTACGCATTCAAATCAAATCGATGGTTCGTTAAAGTTTTGCTGTATCGATGATAGCGAAGGCATTTTAGCGAGAATTGGTAGCCCAGAAACTGAGGAAAATAAAGACTTAGAAGTCGCAGGAGCATTAACACAATTTAATGTTAATAATCTGCTGGTTGCTGACAGTCCTGAAAATTGGCTAGGACAAACTATTTTGATTACCTACAAATCAGAAACTTATCAACAGCCAAGTGACAATGACTTTCGCAAAGTTGCAGATGAATGTTTAAAACATCTCTTCCCAAAAGTATCTGTGCGTCCACCTTTTTACCGGGCTACTGAGTTATTCGATTCTCCGATGTTTGAGTATAGTTATCCCAAAAGTCAAGTACAGGTGTTTGTTTATCTGGTTGATGATGACATTGAGGGAAAATTAGGGAAGATTATTCAACCTTTGTTTGAACTGTTTTATCACCGCCATAAAATCACTAAAGCTTTTATTGATAGTCGCAGAAATTACCATCTACTTAAGGAACGATATTTAGAAATTGAGCAAACAATCGAAAACTTGGAAGCCAAAATCACCGAAGTAAGTCGGATTGAATTGCCAACTGAAGTTGATTTGGTGAAAAGTGTTGATATAGATGAATCGTTGAAATATCTAAAAATCAAACTCAAAGAGTTACTTCGAGAAAGTTTGAATTATGAAAGAGCCTTGGAATGTTTAGAAGATTTTAATAACACGATTAATATTCATGTTTATAACTATCAAGAAAAGTTGTTGCAAATTGGTGATAAATCTGAGCTAATACCTGATGAATTGACAGCATTCAATTTTTTTGTTGATAGAACTTGTCGGTATTTTCAAGAACAAATTAAGGGCGATTTAGGCTATTTCAAACATGGCACTGATTTGATTAAGATTGCGGTGGAGTTAGTGGGAGGGATTGTTGATATTGAACAAGCGGAATGCGATCGCTCCTTAGAAAGAAAAATTGAAATATTGGGTGCTGGCTTGGGGGCTGGAGGCATTGTGGTGTCTGCTGTTTCTGCTTATGTTGAGACGCCCATAGTGTTCAGGATACCTCAAACGGGCGATCGCATTCATCCCGCTATAGCCAGCCTATTATGGAGTGTCCTAGCTGTGGTAATTGTGGCTGGAGTTGTTGGTTTGATTAATGGGACATCGAAAATTAATGGTAGATTGAGATTGTTTGGCCGTAAATCCGTTGCACAATTATCCGATTCCCCAAGTCAACCAGTTAATAATACCTTGCAGCAAGCCGAGGAAGTATCAAATCATGAACCGGGCGGTTGAAACCGCCGAATTTAAAAAAGAAATGCCTACGGCGATTTAACTTCACTCTCCTGACTTCTAACTACCGGCGGTGACAAAGTAGGCTGGGTTTCTGCCACATTCAACTGACCCCCACAACAACGCAATTCGTAAAGTTTTGCATTAATTTGATACTCATACTGACTCAATAACCTTGCATAAATATAGCCAGCTTTTCCATCCAAAAAGCCGAACTGAATAAAGTAAAATAAAATAAATCTCAGCATTGGTTTCAAAGGCAGCCGCACCCAAACTTTTTTGAGAAATCGCTTCCGCTGTACTGCATCTCCAAATAAGTTGGCACCAATAGTGCCACTGTCGTCCCGCCCTTCAATAATATTGTAATAAACACGAGCTTCCCAATTAGAATAGCGGTTGTGCCTTTCTATCCAATGAAATAAATCGCGGTAATCCTCGTGAATCATATCATTTTTTAAGTATCCCACTGGACCTGCTAAAATTACGTGTTCGTGAACTTCGTTGTCGCCAGTATTGGGTACGGATTCAGTCCCCAGATTTTCGTAACGACCTTTTTGATGCTTGAACAAACGCAAGTTCCAGTCTGGATATCTACCTCCGTAACGCAGCCATTGTCCTAAAAATAAAACTTTGCGATTGAGGTAGTAACCCTCAAAATTGGGGTCTTGAATGACTTCGGCAATTTCATCCCAAAGTTCTGGGGTAATCCGCTCGTCGCAATCGACAATTAATACCCATTCGTTACGAAAGGGCAGGTTGTCTAAAGACCAATTTTTCTTTTTGGGCCAGCGGTTATCGAAGTAGAATTGCACGACTTTTGCGCCACTACTGATGGCGATTTCTACCGTTAAATCGCTACTTTGGGAATCAACTAGAAAAACTTCATCGGCCCTGGCAATGCTTGCCAGACACGCAGGTAGATTAAGTTCTTCGTCTTTTGCCGGAATGAGAACCGAAACCGGAATCTTGGATGGACTAGAGGTCATAATCGAGTGGTTAAAACTGAATGCGGTCGAGTTGTGATG
>NZ_JAHRFC010000170.1:0-4951 GCF_020883015.1 Microcoleus sp. CAWBG640 | reverse complement strand
TGGATTTACCTGCGATCGTACCATCGATATCGACTACCAGTAGTCTAATGTCTGCACCGCTAGAGACGGGATTTGAGGTCATTATATTTTGCATAGTTGTTTTTAGATTTTAGCTTGAGATTTTCCCGAACCAGTTTATTTTTGCACTGTGGCGATCGGCAAGTGCAGTTTCGGCTTGTTTGAAGGCTAGAATGTAGATTAGGAATTCCACAGAGCATCTATCTATAGTTTTTTCCAGGGCGATCGCTCCGTAATTTCCCTTAGATATTGGGATATTACATGACTTATACAGACAAGCCACAAAATTTTTAAACTCAATTAAATGCCGAATTAAGGGATTTTAATTTCATGAATTATCAGGATAATTACAGCTTGTTAGCAGCCGAACAAGCTAGCAAAATCGGCAACATCCTCGAAGCCATGAAATCTTACGACTTGGCAATTCAAGAAGCAGAACAAAATGGGGATATCCACGGACAAGCATTAGCAGCAGAATTAGCAGGACTGTTTTATCTCTCATTAGGAATCCCGAAAATCGCGCAAATTTACTTAACAGAATCCCACTCTTGCTATCAGCACTTTGGTGCCCAAGACCAAGCAGCGATTTTAGAATCAAAATACCCAAACTTGATAAATAATCTGGGATATTTAAATAAAAACATCAACATCAACAATGGGCTAGATACTCATCAAAATCTCGAACAGTTAGTACAAGAGAGAACCTGGGAACTTTCCCAAACTTTAGAATACTTAAAAGCCACCCAAAATCAACTCGTAGAATCAGAAAAAATGGCCGCCCTTGGAGGGTTAGTGGCTGGTATTGCCCACGAAATCAACACTCCCATAGGCATTGGCATCGCCGCCGCCTCACTCCTAGCCGAAAAAGTTACAAAATTTTGCGATATTTACAGCAACGGTCAGATTAAACGATCTGAGTTAGAAAAGTTTCTGGATACTGCATTGCAAAGTAGTAATATGATATTAACTAACCTCACGCGGGCGGCAGACTTGATCCATAGCTTTAAAGAAGTGGCAGTCGATCAGTCCAGTGAATTAAAACGAACTTTTCCAGTGAAAAAATATCTAGAGGAAATATTGACATCTTTAACACCAAAACTCAGAACAACTAAACACAAAGTAAAGATTAATTGCCCTGAAAATATTTTACTGGATAGCTACCCTGGCGTGTTCTGTCAAATTGTAACCAATCTGATAATGAACTCCCTACTTCACGCTTACGACCCAAACGACGCAGGACTTATCACCTTTGACTTGCAACTAGAGGGCGATCTGTTAGTATTTGAATATACTGATGATGGCAAAGGAATTTCTCCCGACAATCTCAGTAAAATTTTTCAACCCTTCTTTACCACCAAAAGAGGACAGGGCGGCACTGGATTGGGATTACACATTATTTACAATTTAGTGCATCAAAAACTTCAAGGCACAATTCAATGCCAAAGTCAACTAGGTTGTGGCACAAAATTTTTGATTAAAATTCCAGCATAAATTTATAATTAGCTAGGATAAAGCATTAATTAAATAATATTCAGGAGTAGGAGCAATGTCAGAAGCTAGTCAAAAATTATTCGATGCTGAAGACGAAAATTTAATATTTATTGAAGAAGACGAACGGGAACAAAAAACTAGAGAATCGAGTTGGAAAGTATTAATTGTTGATGACGAAATAGAGATTCACCATATTACAAAACTAGCTTTAAAAGAATTTTGTTTTGAAAATAAATCAATCAATTTTGTCAGCGCTTACTCAGGCAAAGAAGCCAAGGAAATCATCAAAGAAAATCAAGACATAGCATTGATTTTGCTAGATGTCGTTATGGAAACGGAAGAAGCCGGCTTAGAAGTAGTTAAATACATCCGTGATATTTTAGACAATAAGATAGTGCGGATTATTTTACGCACTGGACAGCCCGGACAAGTGCCAGAAGATGTCGTCATTGTCAGCTATGATATCAATGATTACAAAACCAAAACCGAACTGACAAATAAAAAATTATTTACCACAGTAGTCACCGCACTGAGAGCATTTAGTTCCCTGAATCAAATCGAGTCCAGCAAAAGCGAACTGGAAAAAATTGCCGCCGCCTCCGCTCGTTTTGTCCCCCGCGAATTCTTGAAATTTCTCAAAAGAGAAAGCATCGTTGATGCGAGATTGGGAGACTCTGTGCAAGCAGAAATGACGATTATGTTTGCCGACATTCGCTCATTTACCAGTTTGTCAGAAAGTATGTCTCCCAGAGATAATTTTGATTTTATTAACTCTTACTTAACTAGAGTTGGACCAGTAATTCGCCAGTACAATGGGTTTATAGACAAATATCTGGGCGACGGTATTATGGCTTTGTTTCCCAATCGCCCAGAAGATGCCGTCCAAGCAGCAATTGAGATGCAGCAACAAGTTAAAATTTATAATAAACACAGGCAAAATAGTGGCTATCAACCTATTTCTATCGGCATTGGTTTGCATACTGGAACTTTAATGTTAGGTACGATTGGCGAAGCGGAACGCATGGAAAGTACGGTGATTTCCGATGCAGTGAATTTAGCCTCCCGCGTGGAAGGATTGACAAAGCTTTACGGAGTTGGTATTGTAGCTAGCGTCCAAACTCTTTGTCGGATAGACGACCCCCAACATTATAAGTGCCGATTTCTCGATCGCGTCCAAGTCAAAGGAAAACAAACCCCTGTTGCTGTATTTGAAATCTACGACGGCGATTCAGATACAATGATCGAACTAAAAACACAAACCCAAACTTATTTTGAACAGGGAATTTTTTTTCATTACCAGCAACAATTCGCCCAAGCAAGACAAATGTTTTTGCGCGTGTTGCAAGTAAATAAACAAGATAAAGCAGCACAATTTTATGCAGAACGCTGCGAGACGTTGATGAAAAATGGGGTAATTTTGACTGTGGAAGGGATACAGATATAGGGAATGGGGAATTGGGAATTGGGCATAGGTGTCAACTTAAGCTTAAAAGCATGGTGTGTACCTACTCTCCTCTCTAGAGGGCAGAGATCCGACACACCCCCAGCCCCTCTCTAGAGGGGAGCTAGATCCGGTTCCCCTCCAGGGAGGGGCTAGGGGTGGGTCTCCAGGGAGGGGCTAGATCCGGTTCCCCTCCAGGGAGGGGCTAGGGGTGGGTCTCCAGGGAGGGGCTAGATCCGGTTCCCCTCCAGGGAGGGGCGAGGGGTGGGTCTCCATGGAGGGGCTAGATCCGGTTCCCCTCCAGGGAGGGGCGAGGGGTGGGTCTCCATGGAGGGGCTAGATCCCGTTCCCCTCCAGGGAGGGGCGAGGGGTGGGTCTCCATGGAGGGGCTAGATCCGGTTCCCCTCCAGGGAGGGGCGAGGGGTGGGTCTCCATGGAGGGGCTAGATCCGGTTCCCCTCCAGGGAGGGGCGAGGGGTGGGTCTCCAGGGAGGGGCTAGATCCGGTTCCCCTCCAGGGAGGGGCGAGGGGTGGGTCTCCAGGGAGGGGCTAGATCCGGTTCCCCTCCAGGGAGGGGCTAGGGGTGGGTCTCCATGGAGGGGCTAGGGGGATATCTGTGACTGGGTTTGACCTTAAGTTGACACCTATGGGAATTGGGCTACCCCCCCCCTACCCCCCCAAGGGGGGAATCGAGCAGGGAATTGGGCATTGGGCTACCCCCCCCAAGGGGGGAATGGATGAGGGAATAGAGACAAATAACCAATAACAAATAACAAATAACCAATAACCAATAACAAATAACAAATAACTTATTTATGCGTTTAAAATCCCTTGATGTTTTTCGCGGAATTGCGATCGCCTCCATGGTCCTAGTCAACAACCCCGGCAGTTGGAAACAGGTTTATCCGCCGCTAGAACACGCAGAATGGCACGGCTGCACCCCCACAGACTTAGTATTTCCCTTTTTTCTATTCATCGTCGGCTGCGCGATGTCATTTTCCCTATCCAAATACACTAAAACTCCTACAAAAATAGAAACAGCAGCATCAAAAACCACAGAAACACCGGAACAAACAGATACAGAAAAAAAACCTCTTGCTGATTCCTTCCCCCCTTGGAAGGGGTTGGGGGGGGTTCTTCTGACTTCCCCTCAAGGGGGTAAAGGGGAGTTGACTTCGCATCTTCCTTCTTCAAATATCTACTGGCGGATTGGGAGGCGCGCCGCCATTTTGTTTATATTAGGATTGCTGCTAAACACATCCTCGATCGCCCTTGACGTACTTCTCAACAGCGCCCCCATCGAAAACTTCGCTAAAATCCGCATTATGGGAGTATTGCAGCGGATTGGCTTAGCTTATTTCATAAGTGCGATCGCCATTATCAACCTCTCCCCCCGCCACCAAAAACTCCTCGCTATTGCCATATTATTCAGTTATTGGGCATTGTTAACCATAGTGCCTGTAGGGGGGTACAGCGCCGGTGAACTAACGCCAGAGGGCAATTTTGGAGGATATGTCGATCGCCTAATTCTAGGCAGCCAACACCTCTACAAAGGTGGCCCCTTCGACCCCGAAGGACTCTTAAGCACCTTACCAGCAGTGGTAACAGTCCTCATCGGCTACTTTACCGGAGAATGGCTGCGAGTACAGCCAATCAAAACCCGCACCAGTATCAACCTAGCAATCTGCGGACTTTGTTGCCTAGTAATCGGCCATTTGTGGGGATTTTTATTTCCCATCAACAAACAACTTTGGACAAGTTCCTATGTAGTTTTTACCGCAGGTTGGGCCTTACTATTACTAGCAGTTTGCTACGAAACAATCGAAGTGCGAGGTTGGAAATGGGGGCGGCCTTTTGAAATCATGGGATTGAATGCTATCTTTCTGTTTGTGGCTTCCGGTATTGTCGCCAGAATTCTGTTGAAAACTCATATTGGTAGTGGCGATAGCCCTCCAAGTACCTACACTTGGATTTACGAAAACTGGTTTTTGCCCTGGGCTGG
>NZ_JAHRFC010000017.1:53710-105589 GCF_020883015.1 Microcoleus sp. CAWBG640 | reverse complement strand
GAGAGTATTGGGACGAGCAAAATTCTTTGATGGTAGATCGCGATCTTAATGCTGCGATTAACCTAAAAAGACTGGGGTTGGACATTTTCCCCAGTATAAAACGCCCTAGTGGGAATCTTTCTATAGTAGGAACTATGGATAACAGTACCATCAAGGAAATCTTACATACCCTTCATCGGGCTGTTAAGAAGCCCACATCATAATCTGTAATCAGATTTGATGTGGGAGTATGTCACTTGTTTGATATTGAAATTGTCTGCATCTAAGGCAAAAACCGATCCAAAGCAGCTTTCAACTCTTCAATTTCCGTATCAATATTACCTTCCTTAGCAGCTCTACCAATACATTGAGTTAAATGTTCGTCAAGAATGATTCTCGCAACGCGATCGAGGGCTCCTCGAACCGCAGCAACTTGTACTAGAACTTCAGGACAGGGGCGATTTTCCTGTACCATAGTTTTAATTCCACGAACGTGTCCCTCAATCCGAGACAAGCGATTCACCAACCGTCGCATGGATTCTTCATCGTGATGGTGAGGGTGAGCAGAGTCACCATCGTGATGGTGGTGAGAATTTGAGGGCAAAGATGGGTCAGCAGAAGTATCAGATAGGATCATGAGGAAAAATTTAATAGTTAGAATTCAGAATATCTTGAGTTTGTGCAGGGTTATACCAATTTTTCATGAGGGTGCATAGAATTTGATCCCCCCAGCCCCCTTAAAAAGGGGGAGCAAGAATTCAAAGTCCCCCTTTTTAAGGGGGATTTAGGGGGATCGGGATATATGCAACTTCACATTAAATTGGTATTACTGACTTCATGTATTCTAACCCACGCCTCGAAGCAAAGGTTGCTCCGAAGGGGCTGACAATTTGGCAAAATATATGTGGGAGTTCCTAGTAGCAGATTGACTCGGCACCAGAACTCCAGCACCCAACTAACTCAGCTAGCATAAAATTAACGCTATGGGAATACTCAAGTTTTTTCGCCCAGCACCCCGAATGGTGTCTTCGCTGTTGCGCGTATTTTTAGGAATTACGATCGCCCTACAGGCTTGGACAATCAGCCCCGCATCAGCATCTGCAAGTAACTTCCAACCCGCCACCAAATCCATAGCCTCACCTTCCCAACTATTAGCACTCCGAGGGACAGAACTCCCGGCGACTGCTAGCAACAATAGTTTTGTGACACTAGCAGTCGATCGCGTCGGACCAGCAGTGGTGCGAATTGATACCGAGCGCACTGTTAGCCGCAACCTCGATCCAGTCATGGAAGATCCGTTATTTCGCAGATTTTTTGGAGACGAATTCCCTACCCAAAGCCCCAGACAAGAACGCTTGCGGGGTCAAGGTTCCGGCTTTGTGATCGACAAAAGCGGGACTGTGTTAACCAACGCTCACGTAGTGGATCAAGCCGATCGAGTGACTGTCACCTTAAATGACGGGAGCGTTTTTCCGGGAGAAGTGTTAGGTACGGATGAGGTGACAGATTTGGCGGTTGTCAAAATTAATACTAAGGGTGTTAATTTGCCGACAGCAGCTTTGGGAGATTCTGATGCGGTGAAAGTGGGAGATTGGGCGATCGCCGTGGGAAACCCCCTAGGATTTGATAATACCGTCACCTTGGGAATTATCAGTACCTTGAAGCGATCGAGCGCAGCCGTAGGTATTCCCGACAAGCGCCTCGATTTCATTCAAACAGACGCAGCCATCAATCCCGGCAATTCTGGTGGCCCGCTGTTAAACGGTTCAGGAGAAGTGATTGGAATTAACACAGCGATTCGAGCCGATGCAATGGGTATTGGCTTTGCAATTCCCATCAACAAAGCCAAAGCTATTTACGCACAGTTAGCGCGGGGAGAACAAGTCAGTCATCCATTTTTGGGAATTCAAATGATTGATTTGACTCCAGAAATTGCTAGAGAGAATAATGCCGATCCAAATGCTCCTTTGATGATACCGGAAGTGAGAGGGGTGTTAGTGATGCGAGTTGTGCCAAATACGCCTGCTGAGAAAGCGGGAATTCGCAAGGGAGATGCGATCGTCCAAATTGACGGCGAATTTGTCACGACGGCGGCAAAGTTGCAAAATCTGGTGGAAAATAGCCAAATCGGTCAAAGTTTGAAACTGAAAGTGCGGCGAGGTTCTTTGACGAAAGATGTTGTTGTTCAAACGGCTCAATTGAGGGATTTTTAACTCGAAGGGGAAGGGGGCAACTGTTGGCTTGCCAACAGTTAATTCAACAACTAAAACGCCCAACCATTGCTACGGGGCTGGCAACTATGCAGAGTTATGCGATCGTTTGTTACAGTTGCGTAAGTCATCAGGAATTAAAGTATATTGGTCACAATCAATAGATAGCCAATTAAAAACTCAGGGAGGATTTAGTGATGACATCTGTGGATATTGAAAAAAAAGCCATGACAGAAGAAGAGGTGGCAAAGTTATGGGAAGCGTTCAAAGTATTTGACACGGACGGGAGCGGTGCTATTTCATCAGAAGAACTGGGTCAAGTGATGCGATCGCTAGGGCAGAGTCCTAACGAAACCGAGTTGCGCGACATGATCAAGGAAGTGGACGTAGACTTGTCGGGCAGTATCGATTTTGAGGAATTCAAAATGCTGATGGTGTCCCAGCAAGGCGATCGCCAGAGTCGTCTCAAACTGTCATTTAGTGTATTTGATGAAGATGGCAGCGGTCAAATCACTAGAGACGAGATGCAGGGGGTGATGAGCCAGTTTGGGCTGACAGAGCAAGAGCTGGATGAGATCATCAAAGAGGTAGACCATGACGGCGATGCCTCAATTGACTTTGAGGAATTCTGCAAACTGGTACCGGATGAGTCAGAGCTCACAACCGGATATCAAGACTCGCCCGTTCCGATTGTCAGTACACAGACAACCGAGATTTCTGATAGTACAGCGGCGGCGATCGCCAGTACAGCAACTGCTATCAACGAGGCTGCTTCTGCCACGATTGAACCTAATCTACAAGAAGCAACCACAGACGATAGCGATCCAGAAATAGCGCGGCTAAAAGAACTACTCGCCCAACACCCACAAACTGAGGAGAAGCGGGGTACGTCCCGCTTGCAGATGCAGATTGGTTTGTTTCGTCTGATCCAGGGAGCAGCCTACCGCTGCTTCCGCGAGAGTTTTTCCGCCAACCACCAGACTCACCTGCGCGTGAGAAACTTGCCATACAGAATCGTTGATTTTGTGCAATTTGTCAGAAGTGCGATCGCCCTTTATAAAGGATTAGGTATCGTAGAGTCTGCGTGCAACCCTCTACTGGATGCAGTAGTGAAGTCGATCGAAGATGAATATGCCAGACTAGAGGCTCGGATCAAGAACTGGAAGACGATCGAAAAAACTCCAGAAATGTTGGCAGAACAAAAAGCCATGTTGGAAGCGCGGGGTAAATCTGCCAGCGCCAAGGAGAAGTTTGCCGCCGGAGTCGAGTTTGCAATCACCATCAAAAAGAAGAGTCTCAACTTGCGCGACATCGCCGAGGGTGTGCTTGCCATCAACGAACTCAACCGACTGCGGAAAATGGAACTGAGTGAGGAAATGGCACCGCCACCAGCCCAATCCGAGGGAGATCCCAAAGAGTACCTGAAGAAGTGGAACCGCGTCATCCTCTCGGATGCCTCAGAAGCAATAGATGGTGCGATGATGCCAGTGGCCTATTGGTATGAAGACTTTACGCCGAAGTTGCTGGCTGCCTTTAGCGTCTGTACCGCAGCAGATATCCCCTTGAACACGGTGGCTGACGAAGCGGCTTTAAACCAGTGGTACGAAGCCACTAAAACGTCAGGGGAATTTGGGCGCTATGGGGCGGATGTTGTAGAAAGCTTTCCCAAATGCGCTCCAAAACAAAAGCTGATGCTTAAACAAGCATGGCGCTTGACGCACAACTATCTAAATGGGGTACAGAAACGACGCGAACGCATGGAGTTTGGGCGCGAGTCTGGCGAACTTTCGCAATATGTGTCGTTTATCGATGTGTATATCGATCGCAGTGAAATCAAGAATTCACAAATGCGCGTCAGCTTCCCTTACTATATTGGCCCTGCGGTGTGGCGTTTCTTCCACACTACGGCTGAAATCGTCTCTACCAAGACCCCCCAACAGCAAACAACTCTGGTGGCCTTCTTCAAGGACTTCTTCAAGCTGTTTGCCACTATGTATCCCTGCCCCTACTGCCGCCACCACCTCAACGCCTATGTCGTGCAGAATAAGGAGGTGGAAATGTACCCTGTAGAGTACCTTGTGCTTGGGCGCGACCCGCGTCTGAATAACTTTGAGGTATCAATGGAGGCCAAGCTGTCCACCGTAGTAGATGGCGCTTCCCTGCGCTTATTCTTCTGGAAGTTGCACAATACAGTCTCTTCATCGATTGCGCGATCGGAGGAGTGGTATCACAAGGATGAGAAAGCATTCTATACCACCCGTTATTGGCCCAGCATTGACTCTGAGCTAGCACGAGCCAAAGCCCTCAAACACATTAGCATTGCGACCGATCGAATGTACCGGCTCTACGGTATGCTCAAGCCATCGGCACGACTGACTGGGGTGAGAGCAACATTGCAAAAACTGTTGGATAAGCGGGATGAGGAAGGCATCAAGGAGGCCTGCTTAGTTGCCCAAGATTATATCAAGGAGTTGGAGGAGGCGATCGTCACCGGACAATTCCTACAAGAGACATATTACTTTGACCCCGATCTTGTCGATCGAGCTCCCGTCTTTAGTCCTGAAGAAGAGGAGTTTGCTCGAAGCGGTGTGTTTGTAGAGGTTGCTTAGATATTAGTGAGTAAAAAGTTAAGCTTTAAAGCTTAACTTTTTAGCGATTATAAAAAACTATAGGAATCCTAAATCATTGTCTAGGAGTGAAGAGTAGATTTTGAGCTTGAGGGTTGCGGTGTCACTATGCCATAATTAATGACAGCATATATTCAAAGGATTAATAAGGACTATGGCAAGCATTACGATTCAAGTTGATGAAGATATTAAGACGGCGTTTGAAGGGGCTACTTCTGAGACTCAGAAACAGTTGAGCTACATTGTTAAATTGTTTTTGAGAGGGAATTTACACAATAAAAGTTTAACTGAAGTTATGGCAGAAATTTCTGACAAAGCACAACAGCGAGGCTTAACGCCAGAGATTTTACAACAAATTTTAGCAGATGATAATGACGAATAGATTTGTCGTAGATACGAATGTTTTAATCAGTGCTTTACTGTTTAATAATTCAGTCCCATTTCGGGCGATTGAATTAGCAGAAAATCAAGGAATAATTTTATATTCTGAAGCAACTTTAAATGAATTAGAGCAAGTTTTGAATCGGAAAAAGTTTAATAAGTATCTTTCTTTAGAAGACAGGCAGGTATTTTTGCTTAAATTTATCAGCGCGTCCGAGTTAGTCTCTATTACAGAAAAAATTGCAATTTGTCGAGATGAAAAAGATAATAAGTTTTTAGAGTTGGCTGTTAGTGGTAATGCCAATGTAATTGTTACGGGTGATTTGGATTTATTGGTATTAAATCCTTTTCAATCAATAGAAATTATTACTCCAGATATGTTTATTGATAGATTTAGTTAATTGTAAGTTGATTTAGCGGTAGTTGGGGTGGGTTGACTTTATAGGTTAGGTTTCTAAAACAGTGCGTTGTAGCCAATTAATAATAGTTTGAATCAGGTGGGGTTCTTGGGGTGAGAAAGTGGGAATGGTGGGATGGGGTAAGTCGGTAATAACGTAGATTGTAGCGTCGAAGCGAGTGAGAGAATCGAGAGAAGTAGGGACACGGCAGTGCCCATTAGTGTCAACTTAAGCCTGAAAGCCTTGAAAAATCTCGTTTATATCCTAGTCCAGATCCCCCTAAATCCCCCTTAAGAAGGGGGACTTTGAGAAGACTCCTGTCCCCCCCTTCTTAAGGGGGGCTAGGGGGGATCTAGATTTAATAGTCAAACAACACTCTCTGACTGGGTTTGACGTTAAGTTGACACTAATGGGCAGTGCCGTGTCCCTACTGCCGTGTCCCTACACCTTGGGGTTTCGCATCTTCATAGAAAATGAGGATGGGGTGTTTATCCCAGTCTAGGAGTGAAGAGTAGATTTTGAGCTTGAGGGTTGGGGTGTCACTATGCCATAATTAATGAGAGCATATATTCAAAGGATTAATAAGGACTATGGCAAGCATTACGATTCAAGTTGATGAAGATATTAAGACGGCGTTTGAAGGGGCTACTTCTGAGACTCAGAAACAGTTGATAGTGGAAGTCGAATTTGGTCATGTTCAGAAATACGATACAGTAAGGGGCTTCGGCTTTGTAAGCCGCACATTTAGGGCCGCTAATCGACGACTTGGAAATAATGTTTGGTTTCACATCACAAATATCAAGCGTGATTACCCCAATCTGGCAAAAGAATTAGATGCTGGTTCGTTGGAGATGAATTTTTGGTACGAAGTTGATAATAGCGATCGCGAAAAGGTCAGTAAAATCTGGCTAGAGCCACAAGACATTCCTAAGCAGCAACGAGACAGTTTAGTTGCTTATATTGAGCAACTATGGTGCAATCATGATCGAGCCCTTCCTGAATGGCTAGATTCCATAACAATTGTTGTGGTTGGACAAGTTCGCAAAGATGAGTTGAAGCAACTTTATGATGATCAAATCCGTAAGCGAAATGAAGTAAAAAAGCAAGAACAAATACAGATACAATCTCGACGTAAACAGGCGATGCAGAGTAACAATCAAACTCAATCGTCCCCAGATCGAGTGCAAGGACATCTGAATAATATAAAAAATAATGCAATTCCATCAGATAGAGATCGTCAATGTAACGCACTAGCTCATCAGGCAAAGAGATAGATACTTTCATAAAAAATACTCGATAGTGTTGGAAACTCAGTTTTTTTGGCTTGTTCGGCTAGCAGCACTGCCTTACTTATTAGCTCACCTTACGGAACAAAAAGACGACCAACGCCCATCCAGGTTTCGATATCCAGCAAGATTTCCAGAATACGATCGACACAACGATTTCGATAGACTCGATCGCCTAAAAATCGATCGGCATCTCCAATGGTAATCACAGGCAGGGAATCCACTGTATTTTCTTCTCGGATCACCTGTTCCAGGGAGTCTTCACCCTTCATGCTGCGGTTTGCAGTAAGCAAGATCATCTGATTTGCCTGAGCAAGTCGCCAAACAACTCGATCGTTACTGTCGATCGACAAATTCATCTGCTTGAAAGTCACCAAACGAATTGGGAGTAGATTTAACCAACCTTGACTCGCAATATTGCCCAATAAAATCTCTGCATGACCTCCCAGATTGTGATCTATAAGAAAATTCATGCTTCTAGTTCGTGTTTGGCTTTCTGCTCTTGAAGTTTTGCCCAAAGAGCCTCTCGACCGGGTTTGGGTGGCATCGCTGCAACGCGGGCTGAATGTTCGCGATTGCGTTCTTCCCAGTAATGCTGAATTTCCTTAGCTTGCCTTAAAACAATTTGATATTCTGCTTCGACTTCTGCACGATTTGCCTCAATGTAGGATAAAGCAACGTTAATCTGATCGTCTGTTAAGTCAAACAAGGAACGGATAAACTTCGGGGGATATTGAGCCGTCAGGTAGTCCATGACATCATAGAGAGTGATGCGCGTACCTGAAATTGTCAGTCCGCGCTCTGTGCGAATAATTGTTGGTTGGTTGTTGGATACTGAAACCATATCTATAGCCTCTGAAACAACTTAGTAAATAATCTCATAGTACCTCACAAATTTGTAATGTCGTATTTGTAGCAAGTAGGGTGCGTCGCCATCTATAATCTGCAAGTTATATCCAAAATCTCGCAGCGACGCACCCTACGGATTAACACTACAAAAAATTAGCCGGATCTTGATCTCGCCGATTCTTCAAGAGAATCGGAGCACCTTGCGAATCGCCCACCAAAGCCGCCGTTTCCTCCAACGCTTCCCTCAGCCGCTTCGCCGCGTAAATCGACATATCGCGGGGCACATTCACCCGATCGCGCAAATACCGCAAAGCCCCATCAGAACCAACAGGCGGCGTACAAACTTCACCAGTCATCATCAAAGTTAAAGCACAACGCAAAGCCTCATCAAATAAATTGTCATCCGCAGGATTGACTTTAATAATGTTGCTGTGATGCTTAATAACGCGGTGGAGTGCTTCAGCGCGCGAGGTTTCCGGTTCTGGATACATAACATCCGGTAATCCAGCCCAAGGCCCATTATCCACGCGGGCTTTATTGAGTAACATCTGCGGTTCCCCGTTTTCAAAACAGCCGCCCATTTGAGGTGGCAAATCGTGTACATGGGTGTGAAAGTCACTCTGAGTACCGCGATAAGTCGATCGGCTTTCCATCCCCGCAAACCAGTCCGCAAAGCGCGGGTTTTCTTCCCGCATGGAGTAGCCTTTGTAATAGTAAAGACTGGCATTCATCCGTTCGACGTAGGGCGTAAAGATGACATCCGCCGTGCCAAATTCATCGAGGAAATAAGGCCCCGGAGTGCTAGCCAAGGCTGCTTCAACTTGGGCGACGACGCTGATAAATTGGTTGCGGTTGTGTTGTTCTGCTTTGGCTGAATTTGCTGGGTAGCACAGCCAAGTACACCAGGCTCTAAATAGCAGTCTTTCCAGTCGTCTCAGGGGAAGGACTTTCGGGTTTTCCATACCCAAACTCAAGGGGCCAAAGACTCGTTCTAGGGCGATTAAGATATCATCGCTTTCGGTGATGATGCGGCCGTCTAGCTCGATCGCGGGTAGCATTCCCGATGGCACTTTCCGCTTGTACCAACTTTCTTTTTCCCCGTAGCAGAACATGGTAACTTTTTCAATGCGGTAGGGGATTTGTTTTTCTTCTAGCCACAACCAGATTTTTTGGCAGTAGGGACACCAGGCGTGGTTGTCGCGGTATAGGGTGACTCGCACATCGGATTCGGTTTTTCCGAAGAGGCGCAACCGGGATTGGGCGTTTGTGGGGCCGTTGGTGCGATCGACTTCAAAGTCTGTGAGGGATTCTAGTTGTGTCCAGCTTAGGGGGGTGGCGATCGTGGCGGTGGATGTCATGGGTGAATTAGTGCGGATGATGGTGGTCAGAAATATAGACTAAATGTATATCGTTTCTAAGTCGCGATCGTCCAAAAGCCAATGGCAAATTTGCCATTGGCTGATGTTTGTTACTGGCTACACCATTCCTACTGAAATCAATAGGTTTTTAGGAGAGCAACGATCGCGATAATGACTGCGATCGCTACATAGCATAGCCCTGCAAAAACGATGATGAACTTGGATATAGCACAGCACCAAGCAATCTGAGGCCAGGGACTTTTTACAGCGCCGCGAAGCATTTTCTCAAGCGCGAAATTTTCAGTTCGATCCAGTAGCGCTGCCAGCCATTGCGCCCAAGCCAGTAGAATTGCTAAGTTATACTCCCAAGTTCCAGGCGCGTGCAGCTTATCAGCAGCCATTACACAGCCTAATGCGATCGCTGTTGAATAAGCCAGTAGAAAGAAATTATCCCAGTACAGGCTGCTTAAAGCATCGTTGACTTCCCCCTTCTCCCAGGAGGCAATAATCGCGCTAGCTTTCTCCTCATTGCCTGCCAATTCAAGAGAAACAATGTTCCAGGAAGCTTTACCGGGGGGTTTGAGCGATCGCTGGTTTGTCTTTGGTGCCAATCCCAAAGTGAGAGCAACCAACAGTCCCAATACTAGCCAATCAGTTAAACCACTGGGGATTAAATGAAGTGGATGCCACAATTGCATTTTCTTGCCTCCTAAAGTTCCGGTGTCACTCGGAGTACAGGATTGGGGCGTGGAGTCTTTTTGTCAATAAGAGACACATCACCCCAACCTTTCACAAAGTCCTGCATATATTTGACGCGAGCCAATGCTTCCTCGCACCAAGCCTCGGAGCGACGGTATGGATATTTATCATTCTGATCCTGCTGCTCATTTTCATCCTGCTGCTCTTTCACCAGCGTCTCGCAGTTGAAACTATTGTCTTGCAACACCTGTTCCATCTTTGTTAGTTCAGTTTCCAGTAGTCCCATTAGTATCTGAAAACGAACCCATTTATGATGTTCAAAGTTGAAATCATCTAATATTTTTTCTCCAGCTATCTTTCCTTTGCATATCACTCGCTGGATAGTTTTATCGTCCATAGACAAATTCAGTCCACCCTCATCGTCACTTAAACAAACCTGCACCACCCGTTCCCTGTAACTTGGCAGCATTGACTGGGTGTTGTCGCGGTAGTTCTGCGCTGTTAGCCAAATTGCCCGGATAAAATCGCTCAGATTAGAAATTTCTGCCCACAATTGAATTGGGCGATCGTTTGCCTTGGCAAGTATAATTGACTCATACAGTTCCTTTCTATTCACATCCAACGTGTCTAGTTGTTCGCCAAGGTTTTCTGGAGCTGGATTGGTAACGACGCTGATAGCATCTGCCTTTATTTGAGTCTTATTTTTGTCCTTAAATGCGTTGGGCTGCAACGAGGTAAGGTTGATTCCAAACGTGGGGCGAATTGGCAACCACTCATCGAAAAGGTGGAGCGGAAAGTTGCTAGAAATTCCTCCGTCGCTGAACCAGTTCCGTTGCAAATCCTCCTTGGTAAGTTTAAGTTTTTCTTCGCCTTGTTTGCGTCTGAAGTCAGCCTTACTAATTGTGTAGAGAGGAACTGCACCGATTAATATAGGAAAGCTGAGGCTCATCCGCATCGCGACTGCCACTGGCAAATTGTCCGCTTCAGGCAAGAAATGAAAACCTTTAGGCAACTCCATGCTTTTGCTTGGGTAAGCACATCGCGTCATATATTCTACGACGTTCGACGGGAATAGCTTGGAAAACTCTTCCTGATTAAAAATAAAAGCGTGGTTTTTGAAAGGCAGTATATAGGGTTGATTGTGACTCAGGTTAGATGTCACCAGCTTGAGGTTAATGCGCTTTTGCTTTAGCTGGCCAACAGTAAGTGGCTCACCGTTTTCATCGATTCCGGCAACATAGTTGATTGTGGCAGTCAGCCAATCGGTCAGCGCCGGATCTTTAGATGTGGGATTGTTTTTTCGCCCACTGCACATTCCAAAAAAGTGACCCGGCACTTTTTTAGTGAGGATGCCGTACAGATCGTAGACGCCAACACCCAAACTACCAATCCACTGCCCTATCCAAGCAAATGATACGCTCAGTAGCAACAAGAGTATAATAAAACTCCATCCGCTTAAACTACCACCCGTAAAGTGAGCCACTAAAAAAAATACTAGAAAAGAGAACCCTGATAGCAAGAAGGCCAGGATTAAACCGATGGCTAAGCCTCTACGCGATCCGAGTGCGAACACCCTCTGGTGTTTAGAGCGAAAAGTTTCGCGAAGAAATCGAGCAAATTGGAAAAAGCCCAAGAATTTTTGCAGCGGACTTAGTTTTTTATGCTTTTTATGGTTGGTTTTTTCCGTTTCTTCTTGTTTTTTCGTCTCGCTAAAAACAGCGTACAGGGTATCCATTAATGGTTGGGTTTCTTGGGAAGGTTGAAATAGCTTGAGTAAGAAGTTGTCTTGACCAAGTTGGTCGCTGATCTCCTTGAGCTTTGGAAAGCCTCCCGTGTCCCGTCCGTATTCTGCTGCTGCTGTAACTGCGGCGGCGATCGCTCCTGCGGAGGTTCCTCCAATACTGCGAAATCGATACTTTTTCGCCAGCTTTAGGACAATCGGTGGATAAACAATTCCGCTCGTCACACCCCCTTTCATGACTAAATCACATTCTTCTTGTTTATCACCCATAAACTCTGATTCTTCAGTTGCATTCAAAAACTCTGTTGGCATTTGACTTCTCCTTTTTAAAAAAATGTTTGCTTGAGAATAGGTCGAGGCTACCCTAATAAATTATTGAATAAATCTAAGTTCAATAACTCTCTAACTGAGTAGTTAGCTAGCTAAATCAACTTTGATTGACGGGATTCGCTTTTTTGGGTTCGTGAAACTTGCGATCGCATTTTCTTTATCCAACTGAGACAAGAGCGATCGCCTAGTTAGCATCAGAAAAAACTCCTTGATCGTTAACCGAGTAAATTTCTGAATGATTAGTATCATCCACGAATCTAACTCTACTGTTTCCTAAACTTGAGATATTTCTCCAAGTTTTGCGCCAACCATCGTAACGATAAAGGAATGTTAAGTTTCCTTGAGGTTCGATACGGTATATCTCACCTTTTCCAGCCTCGCGATCGTAGAAGAGAACCATATCTGTTCTGATAGCAACAATCTGATCCCAACTCTTATGCCAACCAGAATATCGTTGAATAATTTCTCCACCATCCTGGCGAACAAGAGTACCTGTTCCATTATTCCGAAAATATTTGATAACTTTTCCATTACCCAGACTGACTGATATATCACTGCTTTGGTTCTGGCTTGCTATCTCTCCAGAAAGCCAGCCTGCAAATTTTTCCTGAAAAGCTTCAGCTTCCTTCTCCATTGTATTATTTTGATAATTTTGTCCACCTTTTTTGTATTCTCTAAAGTAATGGTATCCAAACTGTGTCATACCTCCTAATTTTTCACACTGTTTAGAGTGTGTAAGCTCATGAGCAAGTAAAATAACTTGGTTGAAATCATTGGGATTGTACGAATCACGAACATAGATGCGATCGCAATAGGTTTGAGCCGCCGATTCTACTCCACCTAGGCGAATTTCTTGACCAAATGCTGACCAAGTATCCATCATCTGAGCATTGTAGACAACCTGTACGCGATCAACTAAGTCACCAAAATGAGGGCGCAAGTATATCTTTTGGCTCTGATACAATCCTTGACTGCCACCGTTTTTTGCACGCATGATATCAGAAGCCGATTGATATCCTACTGCGCCAGCTTGTCCCCATGTCTCCTCAGAAACTTCTGTCGGATTAGTTGGAATACTTATAGGAGGCGGTGTTGGCACACATACAGGTATCGATCCTAATGGGCCTTTGTGTTCAGCTCTATGTAATGGCGGACAAGGGTGAAAAGCTTGAGCTTTTGAAAAACCCAATAAATTTATGCTTGAAATCCCAAGACAAAGCAGCATTGTACTTGGTAAACTCATCCATATTTTAGCTACGATTAAATTGAATTTAATCCTCATAATTATCCTCTTTTAATCTCCTAAATTGTAAGTGTAGTTCCTGGCATTACCCGTATCGACTTCGACAAATTTTTGCCATACTCTACCTATTCCTTCACATTGTCTGTCTGCTCTAGCTAATGTAAAAGCTTTACTTGTTGTGCAAAAACTATTTTTACCGCTCCATTCTCCTCCCTCTTCAGCTTTTGCGTATACATAGTAAATGCCGTTCCTTTTGTTAAGCTCATGGGGATATACTCTCGCGCATTCACCAGAATTTAACTTCCACCATCCTTCAGTAGTCCAGCCTCTAGAACGTCTTGGTGGAGTGTTGCCAAAAATATCTGATTCGGCTGCATCTATTTCCAGATAGGCAAAGGCAACAGAAGCTTTATCGCCTGACTTATTACACACATCAAACCAAGCACTTGCAGTTGAAGGAAACAATAGATTTAAACCCCAAAATGTCGAGCCAACAATTATAGATGTAGACCATTTCAAAACTGCTAAATTAATTTTTGACATCGCTCTCTCTCCCAAGTCTTACAAGATTTGCAGGTATAGGAAATGCAAGTTTGCTTCAAGCCAACAAACTACTAAGAGCCTATTCTCCTAATTGTCCATTGATTGTCATTTCCAGCATCACCACTGCCGGGCTTGCAGCGATAAACTTCGACTGCTGCCCCAGCCCAATGATCGTCTACTCCTACGACTCCTAAGCACAGACCAGAAACCCTATTTTTGATGTAACTGTATCCATTTGTTAAAGGCTGAATTGTCCATTGATTGTCATTACCAGCATCACCACCACCGGGGTTACAGTGGTAAACCTCAACCCTTGCCCCAGGCCCATGACTATCTACTCCTACGACTCCTAAACAGAGATTGGAAACCTTATTTATAATGTGACTGTATCCATTTCCTAAATCCTTAATTGTCCATTGATTGTCATTTCCAGCATCACCACCACCGGGGTTACAGTGGTAAACCTCAACCCTTACCCCAGGCCCATGACCATCTACTCCTAGGACTCCCAAACAGAGATTGGAAACTTTATTTGTTATAAAGAAATGTGATGACCTCTCTGCTTGAGCCTCTACCCTGGATAGTGAAGAGGCTAAAAAAGCAATGGAAATTAAACTAACTAGAATTTTTGCTTGTCTTTGCATAGTTTAAATCACCTAATTATTGATTGAGTTGTGACCTGGCTTTTAAAGAGCGTTTCGAGAAAGATGCTGAGGCAATCTTTTGTTAACTCAGTTTGTTAAATCAAAAGAATATGCTTGGCTGCTAGGACGCACGGGTCTAAAAGCTACCATTTCTCCACCAGCTTGCTGACATTTTTCTTTTATAAACGCCTTGGAATCCTTAAACTCGAATTCTGATGAATTAATACAATAACTTAACTTTGAGTCGGAACCCCTCCAAACAGAATCTCCACCTTTGGCGTAATATCCACGCACTCTACTTGCATCATTTTCGTATACCTTTTTGCAAGTACCAGGCTCTATCTTCCACCATCCATGCGACTCTATATATTGCGGTGCGCCTTCACCATCGCTGCCAAAAGGTCCCCTGTAATTAAGTGCAATGGCAACATAGACATTGCCTATACTTGTCTTATTACAGATAGTTAATCCCCTTTGAACCGGAGGAGTCGGAGGAAGTCGTTGACCGGGAATTGGCTTATTACTAGGGCATAAAGCGTCTGGTACAAATGGAGGACAGTCAGCCAGAACTGACGGTTGTCTCACGAGAAGACCAAAAGGTGATAAAACCAAAATACTTACAGCAAGAGTTAGCGAGAATTTTTTCTTTGACATTTTCATAAAATATCCTATTCAGTAGATCGAACATACCAATCTGTCCCAACTGACGGGCGATCGCTCTCTCTTATTCCAGATAATCAAAAAGCAATATTCACCACCCAAATGGGTTCGGAATTGCGCTATCTTTGTTGCCGTGATGCACACAGGTTACGTTAGTAATAACATTGATGCTGCCATTTGTAGGGTTGCCATAATTGCCGCGAACAGTCCATGAAGGAGTCAATTTTTTATCCTCTTGGAGAGACCCGATTTTAAGCGATCGCGTAATTTTAGCCTCACCGTTAGTGTATTTGACAGTCACAGATCCTTCAGTATGATATTGATTGGGACACCTGGGGGTACGGATATTCATACTGATTTGTGCGCCTTCCGCTTGCCAATGACTGTAACCATCGGAAGCACTCGGACTTCTACCTGAAATGATTCCTTGTTCGACAGTAACGTCGCTAACCCAAACTGACCCTATCTTCTTTTGAAACGAAAAAGTTTCAACCTCATTCGCTAGCGCTATGGGAGAAATAATAGCACTAGCTAGAACTGCAAGAGTTCCGCTATTAATCAAGAGTTTTGCGTACATAGCTAGATAGACCTTTAAACCATTAAATCGCCTAAACTAGGGAACTTGTAATAGTATGGATTGCTTGACCAGGTAGTGTGTTAGGGTCAATAGGATTTAAACCTCTAACTTGATCTCCTACAAAATCAGCAACATCATCAAAAAAGTTACCCATCTCAAAATCTCTCTTTACGTGGATAGTCGTCGCTTTCAGGTTGAGATTGACTGGTTCAATCAACCTTGATTCAAAAATAATCCGGATGCGGCAACTACGTCAGTGAGAAATAGTTATAAATAGTTATAACTTGAGTGTAAAATATGCTACAATCTTGAGTATAATTGCTTAATTTCCTGTACCGTCAAGCAGGAAGCACCGATTTTGCGCTCACACACCCGATAATTTTAAATAAATGACGATCGACGAAGCACTGCTTTTCCTCGACTCGGTTCTCAAACAACAGCATCTCAACGATATTCACATACTGGTATTGCGGCAGACTTGGGAAGGACACTCTTATCGAGAGATTGCCAAAAGCGCTGGTTATGATGCCGAATATATTAAGTTTGTTGGCTTTCAGTTATGGAAAGTTCTCAGTCGGGTATGCGGAGAAAAAGTCACTAAGAGCAACTTTCAGTCAGTTTTGCGACGGCAAGCACAACAGGCACAAGTCCCCGCCTCACTACCAAATAGCCAAATTACTCACAATATCAACCAACAAGTCGATCGCAGTGGTCCGATCGCCGATCGAGCTACAATTGACTTAACAAAACTCAACAAATCGATAAATTGGGGAGAGGCTATTGATGTTTCTATTTTCTACGGACGTGCAGAGGAAATAGCCTTATTAGAAAAGTGGCTTATCGTCGATCGCTGCCGCTTAGTAACGCTGTTGGGAATGGGTGGAATTGGCAAAACTTCTCTCTCTATTAAGGTAGCAGAACGCATCCAAGAACAATTTGATTATATTATTTGGCACAGTCTCTGCAATGCTCCCTCTATCCTTGACTTATTACTAGAATTGATTCAGTTTCTGTCGCACCAACAGGAAACAAATTTACCCGATACCGTAGAGGGTAGAATCTCGCGACTGCTGCACTATCTGCGACAGCATCGGTGTCTTTTAATATTGGATAACATCGAGTCTATTCTACAGGAAGAAGAACGCACGGGTTGTTACCGAGAGGGCTATGAAGGATACGGTCAACTTCTGCGATGCGTAGCCGAAATAAATCATAAAAGTACCCTGCTATTAACCAGTCGAGAAAAACCGATCGGTTTAGCCGCTCAAGAAGGCAAAACTTTGCCTGTTCGTTCATTACAACTGACTGGTTTAACCACCACAAAAGCACGGGAATTTATTCAACGCATCGGTTCTTTTCAAGGGTCGGACTCTGAATGGGATATTTTGATATCTCACTATGCGGGAAATCCCCTAGCCTTAAAAATGGTTGCTCCCGCTATTCGCGATTTTTTTGATAGTAGCCTCCCCAAATTTTTAGAACTTTTAAATCAAGGAACTTTAGTGTTTGATGATATTCGCAACCTATTAGACAGGCAATTTAATCGTTTATTAGATTTAGAAAAAAAGGTGATGTACTGGCTGGCTATTAATCGGGAGCCAGTCTCGGTGGCCGAATTACAACAAGATTTAGTAGCCAAATTAACTGTAAAACAATTACTAGAAGTTTTAGGTTCTCTCCTGAGACATTCTCTGATTGAAAAAACCTCAGAGGGCTACACTCAACAACCTGTCGTCATGGAATACATGACGGAACGATTAATCGAACAAGTCTGCACTGAAATCGCCACCAGCACAATTGATATTCTCAGAAGCCACGCTATTCTCAAAGCTACAGCTAAAGAATACATTAGAGATACGCAAGCTAGTCTGCTCCTCAAACCTATTGCCGATCGCCTTTTTTTTTCTTTTGAACACCAGCAAATCCTCGAAAACCAACTCAAACCAATTCTGGCATCGCTGCGCGGTAAACCCACACTAGAAACTGGCTATGTTGCGGGTAATATTATAAATCTCTTGTGTCAGATGCAGCCAGATTTAAGCGGTTGGGATTTTTCTAATTTGACCGTTTGGCAAGCTTATTTACCCGATACGAATTTGCATGGTGTCAACTTTGCTGGGGCTGATTTAACTAATTCTGTTTTCGCTGAAGTTCTGGGAAGCGGTTTGTCCATCGCTTTTAGCCCGGATGGAAAACTTTTAGCAATGGGCGATACGAATAGTGAGGTTCATTTGTGGCAAATGCCAGAAGTTAGGCTGCTGAGAACTGGCAAAGAATACGGCAGCATTGTGTTATCTGTTGCTTTTAGTCCAGATGGAAAAACCTTTGCTACTGGCGGTAGTAACGGCACGATTAATTGCTGGGATGTTAGCAGTTGGTCGATTCGGCAAATATTGCATGGCAATACTAGCAGTGTGCTCGGAGTTGCTTTCAGTCCTGATGGCAAGATGCTTGCTAGTGGCATCGGTGATGGGACTGTGCGTTTTTGGGATTGGAGTAATGGACGATGTTTACTAACTTTGCAAGCACACAAAAGTCAGGCTTGGTCGATCGCATTTAGTCCTCAAGGTAATATTTTAGCTAGTGGCGGTGATGACGGAATACTTAAACTGTGGGATGTTGCTACGGGACAATGCCTGAAAATGTTTGAGAGTGACTGTCGTCAAATTCGATCGGTGGCTTTCAGTTTAGATGGTAAAACTGTAGCCTGTGGCGGTCATGATGCTTTGATTCGCATCTGGGATCTTAGCACGGATCGAGTCGTTAGCATTTGCTCTGGACATTCAAAAATAGTAATGTCTGTTGCCTTTAGTCCAGACGGTCAGATTTTAGCAAGTTGCAGCGAAGACAGCACCGTCAGATTGTGGGAAGTGGCATCGGGTGAGTGTTTCAAAACACTGCAAGCACACACCAGTCGAGTTTCATCTGTCGCGTTTCGTCCAGATGGCAAAATTTTAGCTAGCACTGGTGAAGACTGTACGGTGAGACTGTGGGATGTTAAAACAGGTCATTGTCTGAAAACAGTATTGGGGCAAAGCAATCCAGTAAATTCGGTAGTTTTCTCGCCCGATGGCCAAACTTTAGCTAGTAGCGATCGCGCCGTGAGATTATGGAATATCAAAACCGGGAAGTGTTTTAAAAGCATACAGGATGGACATACTAATCGATTGAAATCCATTGCCTTCAGTCCGAATGGGGACTTGCTGGCGAGTGGATTCTCTGACACGAGTGTCAGGTTATGGGATACTGCGACTGGAGAGTGCCTAAAAAGTTTAGAGGGTCATTCTGCTTGGGTTTGGGGAGTTGCCATCAGTCCCGACGGTAAGACATTGGCAAGTTTCAGTGAAGACCAGACGATCGAACTATGGGATATTAGCACAGGGCAATGTCTTTATACTTGTACCGAGCATGAGAGTTGGGTGATGGGAGTTGCTTTTAGTCCAGATGGTAATATCCTGGCTTCTGCGAGTACCGATAAGACGGTGAAGTTATGGGATGTCAGTACAGGGAAAGTCTTAAGCACTTTGATGGGAAATAGCGGTTGGGTTTGGTCTGTTGCCTTTAGCCCTGATGGTAATATTTTGGCAAGTAGCAACAGTGACGGTAATATCAAGTTTTGGGATATCAATACCGGAGAATGTCTGACCAGCATAGAGGGACATGATGGTATTGTGTCATCGGTAATCTTCAATCATGATGGTACACTCTTGGCCAGTGGCGGTCACGATCGAACTGTACGAGTTTGGGATGCGAGGACGAATGATTGCTTGCAAGTTCTGCGGGGACACGACAATTTGGTGTGGTGTGTTGCTTTTAGTTTAGATGGGCAGATGCTGGCTAGTAGCAGCCAAGATGAGACGATTAAGTTTTGGGATGCCGTAACGGGTGAGTGTATCAAAACTTTGCCTGTTCCGAAACCTTATGAAGGATTAAATATTGCAGGTATTAAAGGTGTAACTGAAGCAACTGGGGCGATATTCAAAACACTGGGGGCAGTGGAAGTAAGTCGATCGTGATATGTTGTATTCTTCTCAAGAACAGGCAAGATGCCTGGGTGATATCATTTCCGGTTACACCGGAATGATGTTGACAGTTGACGGTTGACAGTTGACGGTTGACAGTTGACGGTTGACAGTTGACAGTGAACAGTGAACAGTGAACTCGAATTTACTATTCCGATGAAGAGATGATTTGATATTATATAAAATCCTCTCTTCATCGTCCTGTATTAAACTCTCTCTTCTCTTGCTTCGCGTACTTCGCGCCTTCGCGGTTAAATCATTCCGATACAACCGGAATTGATATGAATCTCAATGAGTGTAAATATATTCGTAGGGGCGAAGCATGACCGCAGTAAATCTCTGGTTATCACTAATAAATTGTCTGCGGTCATGCTTCGCCTATGCAAAATCGGGATGCTCCCAGATGCCTGTTCCACAAAGAGTGAGTTTTTTGGTAGGGATGGCTGGAAGTCCTGCCCATAAAATGGTTATTGAATCCTAGTTTAACATCTCAGTTTCACCAGACTGGGAGATGCTAAATTTGCCCCGAAGGTGGTGAGTCTTGAATTTTAGTGAGTGCTGCTTTCATTTCTGGAGTATCTAAGAATTTTTTGGTGGCTGCGATTAAACGATCGCCCCAGAGGTTTTCTTTGAGAAAATCTACAGTAGCATAGCGTTTATCTAGTTTCAGAGCCGCTTCTCCCATCGCTAAGCCTTTTTCTTTGTCGCCTTTGCCGTACAATGCTACTGCTAGAGCTAGCATTGGTTCGGCTGCTTTGTTGTCGATCGCGATCGCCTGTTCCCAACGTTTAATCGCGCCATCGGCATCTCCCTTTTCGTATTTGACTAATCCGATATTGTTGAGAGCGGGCCAGAGATTTTTTTCTAAAGCAAAGGCTTTTTCATATTGGGCGATCGCATTATCCAATCGTTTAAGCTTGTAAAAAGCATTGCCTAAATCAAATAATGCACCCGGATTATCGGGTTTTAACTTTAACCCTGCTTGTAAGTATTCCACTGCTTTTTCATAGTTTGCTTGCCGAAAATGAGCTTCCCCCAAGACAAATTTAATTGCAGGATTTTCCGGCGACAGAGATTGAGCTTGTTGCAAAGCGTCAATGCCTTTTTGCAACTGGTCAACTTGAAGGTACAAGCCGCCTAACAAAGTCCAAGCTTGAGAATTTTTAGGGGCTAATTGTGTGGCGAGTTCGGCTCTGGGTACCGCGAGTTGGTACTGCTGGAGTCTGGCTAGCTGGACAGCTTCTTCTCCCAGGCTCAAGGCTGTTTGTTCGAGTTGGGCAGAGTCGATTTGTAGAGTGTAAGGCAGGAGTGCCTGGGCGACAACGGGTTTGGGCATTGTGCACAAACCGAGGGCCAGTAGCAGAGATATTAGAGGAATCCGATTAGGCACGCGAGCAGCCCCAGCAAAAAATATAAAGGTTTCTCGATCGCCTATGATAACCTATAATTCTCCGCATCAGCCTCGCCGGACTAGATTATATTAATGGCGATTGAGACCCTAGTCCGAGGGTTAGGTTAATTTTTATGAATCTTTGCCCTTGCCTGGATGCTATGTTGAATTTTCTCTAACAATTGGGCTGCTGACAAAGAAGAAGGCAAAATTTTAGCAGCTACTTCTTGTAGTAGAAAGTCGATCGCCTCCGATTCTGAATTGACACTACACCGATAATCCAAAACTAAGATCGGCGGTTTTGTTGCCATTTCTCGCAGACTTGATAGTGCTGACAACAGACTGGGGGATTCCGAGTGCCTGTCTCCCAAGCAAAGCAAAACTAAGTCCACGCTTTGATATTGCAACTGCTGCAAAACTTCCCTCCAATGGAGAGCAATTGAACCTCGAAAGCCTGCGGTTTGGATGTACTGAATCAAAGCTTGAAAGTTAGGGGCAAAATTTTCAGAATTATGAATAGGAAAATCAAATTTTTTCCCTCGATAATCTGCATTTTCGGAGGTGGCGAAATCCCGATTTTCCATCATATTTTGCTGCAAGTCCAGTAAGGTCGAAATATCAGCAAATAAAATGCTGGGCTTCCAACTCATCCCAGCAGCTACTTGAATAACTTGCCACAAAGCAGAGGCTACTAAAGGAGTGTCGGAGGTGTCGCTGTCGGTGGCTAAACACGGAAATACTGACAGTCCCTGGACTTGATTTGCCACTTGTGTAGTTGCCTGATCTAAAGTTACTAAAGGCAGAAAACCCAAACTCGAAGACTGACTTAACTGTTTGATAAAAGCTAAAGGGTTTTGCAGTTGGTTTGTGCCGTCCAAAACGATCGCATCGGGACGCCAGATACGGGCCACCAGTTCGGCCTGACCGAGATCATCTGCTTCTAAAACCCGGCAGTAGGTAGGGTTGAGCAATAAAGATGAGCCTTGGGAGCCACTGTTCTGCGGGCACAGCCACAAAATAGTCAAACAACTTCTCACATTGCCGATATTGCCATCGGGGTGTCCGAGCAAATTGCCCAGCAGCATTCCCAAGGCTGGCTCTGTGACGGGTAAGCTTAAAAAGCCTTCGGCTCGGTTGACGGAGGCCCGTTCTTTTTCGCCTCTGGTGGCTGTGATGATGGCTGGTATCGATCGAGTATCTGGATCGCTCTTGAGCAGTGTCAGCACGTCCCAGCCCGACAACAGTGGCAACAACGGGTTCAGGAAAATCACTTGGGGACTGAATCGGCGGGCTTTTTCCAGTGCTTCGGTGCCGGAACGGGCGACGATTACTTGATAACCTAAACCCGTAAGAACTTTGGTTAAATCTTCGATATATTTCGGAACTGCTTCGACGATTAAGACGAGGCGAGAGCGAGAATTGGCGATCGGGTACTGATATTTTGGTTTGAATAATTCTGGCTCTATGCCTGGATATTCTGCCACATCTTCTCTAGTGTTTCCCGGAGGATTTGGTGGCAGGAGTAAGGTAAATTGAGAACCTTGACCTTCTGAGGAAATAAACGAAACGTCTCCGCCGTGGAGCCTAGCTAAACGTTGAGTCAGTACCAGTCCTAGTCCGGTTCCTTGAAATCGGCGAGTTAAGGGGCTTTCTAATTGTTGGAATTTTTGAAATATCAGGTGCTGTTTGTCGGCTGGGATGCCGATGCCGTTGTCCCAAACTGTGAAAGCAATCCAGCCTTCCCAAATATTTACTTTCAAGCCAATTTTGCCACCAATTTCTGTGAATTTGAGGGCGTTGGATAGCAGGTTGACGAGCATTTGTCGCAACCGCAGTTCGTCGGCGATTAAGTGGCTTAGTCCCGGTTCGATTTCGAGTATAAATTCGGTTTGGATGGGGGATTCTTCCCCTGGGTTGGCGGTAGTTACCTCGGATTTTGATGGGGATTTTTCTTCTTGCTGTTGGAGTTGTTTGGCTTGTTCAAAGGCTCTGTGGCAGGCTGCGGTAATTTCGACTGGTTCGGGAATTAGTTCTAGCTGCCCGGTTTCCATCCTGGTCAGGTCTAAAATGTCGTTGACTATGGTCATTAAGTGTCGCCCGCTTTGATGGATGAGTTTGGCGTAGCGAGTTTGGCGATCGTTGAGTTCTCCGATTAATTTATCTTTGAGGAGGCTGGACAAACCGAGGACGGCGGTGAGAGGGGTTTTTAGTTCGTGGCTGATACAGGATAAAAATTCGTCTTTTAGTCGGTTGAGGTGGATTAAGTCGGCATTTTTAGCTGCTAGTTCTTTGGCGACTAAATGTTCTTCGGTGACATCTTGTCCCATGACTAAAATTAGGTTGTCCGAGAGTGGCTGTTTGACAAATTGCCAGATTCGTTCTTGACCTTTTTGGACTGGACAGTCGCAAATGTAGGTGTCTGGTTTGCCTGCGATGGGACACCAGGCTGGGCTGGTTAAGGTGGATGGGGAGGCGGCGGCGTAGAGGGGTAGGGGGCAACTGGTGGCTGCGGTGGAGTCGCGATCGCCCGATCGCCCAGCTCCTACTAAGCTTCTGAATTCTGGGGAGATGGCTAAATTTGGGGGGCTATTATATTTAGTCGGCTCTGGGCCTGGTTGATGGGGAGATGAGCGATTTCGATTGACTGCTGTTTCTGGGACTGGTTCTGGACCAGCTCCCAGTAAAATCCGCCACGCTGCGTTTTGACTGACTATCTGTCCGGTGGGGGTTTGCAATCTCAGGGGTAGGGGCAGTTTTTCGAGGAGTTGGACTAGGGAATTGAGGTTTTCTGAGGGTTTGAGTCCTGCTTCGAGAAAGCGTAATTGACCGTCTAGGGCGCTGGCCATCGCTGAATGTATCGGCTCTCTGGCTGCTGTTTCTTGAGCTTTGATGCTGTATTCGGCAGCGGTGGAGATCGGGATGCAGTTGCTGTGGGCGACGAATTGCAGCAGGCTGAGGCTGTTTAGAAGTCCCAAAAATTTGCCTTCGGAATTGGTGAGGGCGATGGGAGTATCGACAAATCTGCCCTCCATTTTTCCCAGGTCCCATAGGTTCTTAATTTCTGCTGTTTGCAGGTATTCCCAGAATTCGCTGACGCTCCAATCTGCGGGTACGGCTCTGAGGGGAGCGATGGCGATCGGGTTTTCTGACAGGGGTTGTTGCCATTTGCCGTCTTGGTTTGCCAGGGGCATGAGGCTGCGGAGATATATTAATCCCTTGGGCTGTAGCTTGTCGTTGACTAATGCGATGCGATCGCAGTTGCCCTGATTGAAAATTGACCGCAGTGTTTTTAGCTGAGCTGTCGGTCTGCACAGTGGCACTGGCTCGATAAAATTTTGGAGACTAGGGCGGGTTTGTGGCATAACGAACCTGAGAGTCTGCTCCCCTGAGCAGTAATATTTTTGAGACCCAATGTAGCTGCCGATTTCTGTATCTAATTTGTTTTATATCAGTCTGCTATGGCACCTCGAAGCTCCATCGCTCCCCGCCAGTTCGATGCCAGTGCTTGATTTGGGGCTACTAGCACCTATTTTAAGGCTTAAGCTTAATTGCAGAAATCAGGCTGGGGGTGCTTGAGCTAGCAGCAAAGGACTACAGTTTTATTATCCCTCTGTCACAAGGTTGTTACCATTTTTGTAGTTAAGATTGGTAACATAAATGTTGCGATGATTGTTAAAATGTTAAGTGTTTTGTAAAGGAGATATCAACTCTGAGCGATCCACCATTTTCAGGTAACTTAAATGTTTCACCTACAGCTTTGCTTCCCCAACTGTCTATATGTATCTTTGTCAAGTCAGGGGAACTCGCAGGCTTGGCGATCGAGGTTTTGGGAGGCAGACGTTATGCTTTGACCCAGGTTAAGTCCGAGAGCGAGTTTTTTGGATACCTGAAGCACAATTACCACCTAGACTGTTTGGTTTTAGAAGTTGATGGGGATCTGCGATCTCTGACTGGTAAACTCCAAGAGCGATCGATCTTTTTACCGGCTGTGATTTTTGCGACCAAGCCCGGAGACGATGGGACGCAGGAAGTTCCACGGACATCGGACAATGGCTGCTATCCGTTGGTAACTAGCCCCGAACTGAATCAACAGCAAAGTTGCTCTTTTTTTTACCATGCTGCTGAGGTGCAACTCCCAATCGATCGATCGGACGAACTTGCCGCCAGTATCGATCGGGCGATCGCCCAATTTTTGAAACTTTCTACTCCGGTTCCTTTAGATGACCAATCCGCCAAGGTGGGTGCAACGGCGCAATTAACTGCTCAAAGTTTACTACAACGACAGCAACGCCGACTTGCTGAAAAATTGCGGGAGCGATTAGGATACTTAGGTGTGTATTATAAAAGAAATTCCCAGAATTTTTTTCGTAATCTGTCTCAGGAAGAAAAGCCCAAATTTTTGGAGCAATTCAAGTTAATTTATCGAAAAATTGTTTTGAGTTATTTTTCTGAAGATACTGCGGTAAATAATCAAATAGATGAATTTGTGAATATAGCTTTTTTTGCGGATGTTGCGGTGACTCAAGTTGTAGAAATTCACATGGAATTGATGGACGAGTTTGCCAAGCAACTCAAATTAGAAGGGCGCAGCGAAGAAATATTGCTGGATTACCGCTTGACTCTGATTGACGTCATCGCTCATTTGTGCGAAATGTATAGGCGATCGATTCCCAAAGATGCCTCGGAACGTGGAAGGTAAAACCTGGCTAAAAATATTATAAAATACGAAAGAATAGGGGATTTAAGACAAATAACAACTACAACTAAAATTTGATAACTAACACTCAATCTCTCATAAAAGTTCATGACTCCTCTGAAGAAAACCTACGTTCTCAAGCTTTACGTTGCGGGAAATACTCCCAACTCAGTGCGAGCTTTGAAGACCCTTAAGGACATCCTCGAACAAGAGTTTCAAGGAGTCTACGCCCTGAAAGTGATAGATGTTCTCAAAAATCCTCAACTAGCAGAAGAGGATAAAATTTTGGCAACCCCTACCCTGGCAAAAATTCTGCCCCCTCCAGTGCGAAAAATTATTGGTGATTTGTCCGATCGGGAAAAAGTTCTGATAGGATTAGATTTACTCTATGAAGAACTTCGCGAAGAAGACATGAATTCGTAAGATAATTAAGTTACAGTCATTAGTCAGCAGTAATTTAGTTATGGAGCGCTAGCACTAGCTAAACACTGAGTACAAATACTAACGAGCTGCGGTTAATGGCTGAAAATTTTAAAATACTGACAATTGATAAAAATCGACATGAATGAAATTAGTCAAACGGTGCAACCAGAAGGATTGGTAACGGCGGGAGTTCAAAAAATCCGCACCATGATTGAAGGCTTTGATGACATCAGTCACGGCGGAATGCCGATCGGCAGAACTACCCTAGTCAGTGGCACGTCTGGAACCGGAAAAACCTTATTTGCTGTACAATTTCTTTACAACGGAATCACCCATTTTGACGAAGCCGGAGTTTTTGTAACTTTTGAAGAATCTCCCACAGACATTATTAAAAATGCCTACAGTTTTGGCTGGGATTTGACTAAGTTTATCGATGAAGGTAAGCTATTTATTTTAGACGCTTCCCCAGATCCAGAAGGTCAGGATATCGTGGGAAATTTTGACTTGTCTGCCTTAATCGAACGCATTCAATACGCCATACGCAAATATAAAGCAAGGCGGGTTTCTATTGATTCGGTGACGGCAGTATTTCAGCAATACGACGCTGCATCTGTGGTGCGGCGCGAAATTTTCCGTTTAGTTGCACGCCTCAAACAAGTAGGCGCAACTACAATCATGACTACGGAACGAGTGGAAGAATACGGCCCGGTGGCCCGGTTTGGAGTCGAGGAATTTGTCTCGGATAATGTGGTGATTGTTCGCAACGTTTTGGAAGGAGAACGTCGTCGCCGAACCATGGAAATTTTGAAGTTGCGGGGGACTACTCACATGAAGGGCGAGTATCCTTTTACAATCACTAATGACGGCATTAATATTTTTCCGTTGGGGGCTATGCGATTGACTCAAAGATCTTCCAATGTTCGGGTTTCTTCCGGGGACAAAACTCTCGACGAAATGTGCGGGGGCGGTTTCTTTAAAGACTCGATTATTTTGGCTACGGGTGCGACGGGAACTGGCAAAACGCTGTTGGTAAGCAAGTTTTTGGAGAATGCTTGCATGAATGGCGATCGCGCCATGCTGTTTGCCTATGAAGAGTCGCGGGCGCAGTTGTTCCGCAATGCTTATTCTTGGGGCATTGATTTTGAGGAAATGGAACATAAGGGTTTGTTAAAAATTCTTTGTAATTACCCGGAATCTGCGGGTTTGGAAGACCATTTGCAAAATATTAAATCAGAAATTGCAGATTTTAAACCCTCTCGAATTGCGATCGATTCCCTGTCAGCTTTAGAACGGGGAGTTAGCAATAATTCCTTCCGGCAATTCGTGATTGGAGTGACAGCTTTCGCCAAGCAGGAGGAAATTACAGGCTTTTTTACGAATACAAGCGACCAGTTTATGGGTTCTAATTCGATTACGGATTCCCATATTTCTACGATTACTGACACGATCATCATGCTTCAGTATGTGGAAATTAGAGGGGAAATGTCGCGGGCAATTAATGTGTTTAAGATGCGTGGTTCCTGGCATGACAAGGGAATTCGGGAATACACTATTACTGATAACGGACCCGTAATTCGGGATTCTTTCCGCAGTTACGAACGCATTATCAGCGGTTCTCCGACTCGAATTACAATTAATGAGAAGAGTGAATTATCGCGGATTCTTCAGGGGGTACAAGGTCAAGACAATGATGATATTTGACCCTGAGTCATGATTCGTGGTTAAAATGAGGTTGGGCTTGGCAGCTCAACCCCAATTTTTGAAACCATTAAGGTGTGTCAGTTCGTAGTCGATCGATCGATGGTGAACATACATAACGCCAACTCTCCACAAAAGCAAGTGTGGAACAGGCAATATGCCTGTTCCACAATAATTAGGGCTTGCTGAATAATTGATCGCTTTTTGGCGATCGGGAGTGATTGATTATTCAACCAGAGTTAAATATGAGTTTTTCCTGCCTCATTTTGAGTGAAATATAAGCGCAAATTATGTTAAGCCCAAAAACAGGCATTGTTTTCCCCGAATCGCATAAAAACACACAAAAAACCAGGCGCCACCAGGTAGAAAGGTTCATTACTAAAAAAGTAATTGCAATAGCTGTACCAGAGGTATTCTCAAGTTTTGTCATTACCAGATTCAGGCTAAATCTTCGTTTACCTTGCCCAAATTTCCCTTCAATTGCCTGACGAATCTTCTCATCTTCCTTGGCTTGCTTCTTTTTTTCTTTACTCACATTTGCTGGGGGTCTTCCTAGGGGGGGTCCACTAATTCTAATGCCTTTTTCTTTACACCAAGCTCGGTTCTCTCTTGTACGGTAAATGCGATCTGCATGAACGGACTCTGGATAATATCCTGTGAACCTATGATATGCTTCTACTTGTGCTTTCAAGTCTCCTGATTCGTTAAAATTATCCCAGCTCATCCGGTCTAAAAATGTAGTCTTTTCTTGCTAGATTACGGTAGGTTCTTGGTTTTTTATGGTTTTTTTCTTTGATTTGTTTATACAGGATGTCTAGGATTTTTTCTGTATGAACTCTGGCTTTGTTTAATAGTCCTAAGTCGGTCGGATAGGTAATGTCGGCTGGAGCACAGGTTGCATCTATGATTAGTTTTCCGCGATTGGGTGACTCATTTTTGGCGTCCGAATCCTTTTTTTTTTCGGGTTTGATTGGGGTGAGTTATCGCATTTTTTCAACCATGCGTTCGTTGACTTGATTAATTAGGTTGGGACTGATTCGTTGCCGAAAGTGTACGGCGGGGTGATGGATCAAATGGTAGTTCATTGCTGTAGCTTGATTGACCGATAAAGTATTGTAGATAGGGGTTTTCGCGGATCTGTTCTACTGTTTCCCGATCGCTAATTCCCAGTTTTTCTTTAATAATTAATGCCCCCAATGCCATCCGAAACGATTTGGCGGGTGCCCCATGAGTCTGTGGGGAAGTTGGCCGCATATTCTGATTCAAATTCAGACCACGGGATTATTTGGGCCATTTTTACCCAGCGGTTGTCGGCTGACAATTTAGAGCCGTTGGCTAGTTCAAAGTCTAAGGCAGGGAGGAGAGCAAGCTCAGCTTTCTTGTACACGATCGCAGGTGGTTATGCACGGGTTTTGCTCTATTTTACCTGTTTATCTTGCACTAAACTCTCGATCGCGCGATCGTATAACCTAGGCCACGTCAAGTGCGATCGATATATTCAGCAAGCCCTATATAGTGACCGCGCTCAAAATATCTTAAGAAGGTGGAATAAAGGTTTTACCCAAACCCATGCTTTACGCCATTTAGCTAATCTCAGTGGTCAAATGGCTGGAATGTCTCAGGAAACAAGAGCTAAAAGTCTGGGGCATTCACCCCAGATGAATGAAACTGTTTACAAGCGTCGCGCTAACACTGAGACAACTATTGATTTATTAACTCAGTCTACGAAGGAAGCTATTCCTTTGGGTAGTGCAATTGGGGTACTTAAGCAGTTAGGTAGTGATGTGAAAAATGTCAAACTGCTAGCCGCTATTTACGGCATTACACCCCACGAAGTTATGGAGTTGCTAGCCGAATAATTTGAAACAAAACTTTATAGTCCCTGCGTTGACAAGGAACTGTAAGTCTGCGATCGTATGTAACTAAGGAAGATTGATGCGCGACTGATTAGCATTAGCAGTGCTAGCCAAGTCACGACTTCCCCAAACCGTTCACTAACAACGTTTGGAGCCTAAATATAATGCCACATTCAGCCGATTGTCCCAATGGACGATCGCAACTCTTCATGATTGAGTTTGCGAGGTTCTGCAATGACTGAACTATCAATTTTTGATTTCGAGGGTCAGGAAATCCGTGTTTGTGGCTCTGCTGAGCAGCCTGAGTGGGTGGTCACTGATGTGGGGGCTGTTTTAGGAATTAGCCAAAGCACGCTGTCAGAACGTGTGAGCAAGATGCCTGAAAATTGGAAGGGTATCGGTTTGACCGATACCCTTGGGGGTCAACAGAAAATGCTTACTGTGACAGAGCCGGGTTTATACGAGCTAATTTTCCGATCGGACAAACCCGCAGCCCAACGGTTCCGAGTTTGGATGTTTGAGGAAGTGTTACCCAGCATCCGCCGAACCGGAAGCTACTCTCATGTCACTCCAGAGCAAACTGTTGACGCCCAAGTATCTCAACTGATAGAACTCGCACAGACCCAAGTCGAAGTCATCAACACATCTGAACCGCTTGACTTACAAGCTGTAGACAGTGTAGACACCTTTGACTGGACTAATGACGGTTCCTTAAGTGAACGCTCAGTCCCCATCATCGAAAAACCCCGCTACTTCACAGAAGAAGAAGCCGATGCGATGAAGACGCTGGCAAAGGAGAAAACTGAGGGCGCACGTCACGCCAAACGGGCTTATGAAGCTGCTGGCAAGATTGAGGAAGCCGATGCCAAAGTCCACAAACACCACCGTAAATATGAGGGCGTGGTTGCCGATAATGAGCTCGTAAAAAAGCGCGCCGATGCACGTCTAGGTAAACACTTGCACGGGTTGCGTCCAGCCTACGCTCGATTAGGCATGGGTTTAGAGCAAGCAGCCAGCAACGCCGAGACTCGCATCAGCGAAATTAAAGCCAAGTTACAAGGGACAAAACCATGAGCCGAGCGATCGCACTTTTCAACACTTTTGTGAGTAGTGCGATCGCTTCCAGTTTCCTCTGCTGGATAGCGTCGCTCAATTCTGGGTTACAAATTTTGGTGAGAGCCTTGTACCTAGTCCTAGTCCTGTGTTGGGTTCTAGGCTGGATACTAGACGACTGGCTGTGTTTGAAATTCCGCATCACACTCCTGGACCTGCAAGGGATTTTGGTTGCAGGTATAGCCGCTGTTTTATTCGGTTTGGGGGTGATGTTATGTCGTTCTTGAAAGTGTGCGCGTTAACAACCTCTGGGTTAATCCTCTGGCTAGCACCACCGTTCACCCTCAGCCGTAAAATTCCGCTACACAATTGGGTAACTGGGTTGTCTCTAATGGGCGGTTTTGCTTGCTGCTTTGAATCTCGGAGAATCGCCCTCAAACTAGCTCAGGCCCAAGAGTTTGAGTCTATGCGTGAGGCTGTTGTTGTGGCTGATGCGGTTGACGAGCTAGCTACCAGTGCGTATGTCTCTGAGCAACAACGTCGGATGGAAGCCGAATCTATTCTAAACACGGCGGGTTCTGAGCAAGTCGAACACCTAGAACGCTCTCTAGCACTAAGTCACAGTCAAGGTGATGATTGGAATTCTGAACGTTCCCCCCAACTAGCTGAGAACGCAGACTCAGAACTTTTAGAACGGATTCTACAGCTACAAGCACGGGGCTATGGCAAGGCAAAAATCATCCTTGAGTTGTGGGGCGTAACCAAGGGGGGTAGTTCTAAGTACAAAGCTGCTGAGGCTGAGTATAAGCGCTTGGTTGGTGAGTAAGACTGATGTATCGCTTTGTGTTGATTTTGGAAACCTATCATGCTTAACAACAAAATCCGTCCGAGATTTTGGACAAAATCCCCTCTGACTTGGGGACGCTAAAACCCTTGTTCTGACTCGCTCGTCTAGTGCTTTTACCTTTAAACCCGACGAGCGAGTTTTGACACGTATTCGGTTCGTTGCCGGGACAAAATCGGTCTGAAATTATCAGGTGCAATTTATCAATTAAAATGTTCGACATGGATGTGAAATGTATTTACGGGTTCATCGAGCGAGTCAAGCGCTGTCTCAAGCCTTTCTGGAATAGAGGGGCCGGAGAATCTCTTGTGGAGTTTGGAGAGCGCAGCCGGGAATGGAATCCGAGAAAGATGAAATTCTGGAAATACATTTGTTGCACAGTCCGGGGGCATATGTTGGCAGAGATAAAGCATCTCATTAACAAGCAAGAGAAAACTCCCAAAACTCGCATTGAGCTTGCCAAGGAACCTGTAATCAAAGACACCGACATCCAGTTGCCTGTTCGAGCAACCGATCGGGCCCCTCCATCCTTCCCAATCTTTGTCCCATTACCTGACGCTGAAATAGGTGGCTGTGCTCGTAACGACAGCTTAATCGCACCCGCAATCTAACCCGCGGGGCGCTTCCTCCTGTGTCCTAAATTTTCAAAAAAAAAGTAAACGCCAAAAAACCGCTGCATCTAATTGGAAGCTAGGAACAGCGGTCTTTGGTACTAAAACCCGCTTTTTAGGGCGGACTACATCATGTCTAAATCTTACCCCACCGGGGAAAATTCTGCATTCCAAAATTCAACTTTTATCAGCCCAAAGCACCTTATCGAGTGGGTTGAAGGTTCAGTCGTATCAGAAGCGATCGCACGTCTCAACATCGAATCGCTAACGGCCAAAGAACTCAACGAGCGCATCCAGCCCAAAGACCCCATCAAAACTGATGGCTGGTGGTGTCGCGGTGTTAATTGGCGGACTGGTGCACGCATGGGCAACTGTTACGGACAGGGCAAACCAGACAAGCCACATCAACCAGAAGGCTCTAAACCGCGCAAGTACCTCACAAGTAGTGGCGGTGAACCCGATGCCATCTTTCTCTCAATACCAGACAGACATTACTGGAATAAGGCTTGGAACGACAAGTCCATACCACGTCATTGGACGGAAGGAGCCAAAAAAGCTGGTGCTGGTTTGAGTCTTGAACTTGCCGTCATTGCGCTTACAGGGGTATGGAATTGGGGCAAAGACGGGGAACTAGCGCCCTTTGTCAAGGAGTGGGCACAGCCTGGAACTATCCACTACATAGACTTTGACTCCGACTATGCCAGCAACCCATCTTGCCGTACAGCCATTTTGAAGTTTGGTCGCTTGCTAGAGGAGTGTGGATGCGAAGTACACATCACAGTTTGGGACAGTCAGTTTAAGGGCATGGATGACTTCATCAAAGCTAAGGGTGGTGATGCTTTCAAAGAGGCTGTAACCAGCGCACCAACTTTAGCCAAGTGGGAAAAAGAGCTCAAAAAAAGCGATCGCAAAAATCACTCTTTAAGCCCTAATAATTCTTTATCTCCTCACCCGCGCACGCGAGAAGATGTAGTATATTTGTCGTCTAACAGTAGCACAAGTGACTACATTCCAGACACAGCGCCGACTCCAGAATTGAACTACGCACAAAAAGCCATTGAAGCGTTGTATTCAGGCACGCATTGGGTGTCGATAGGGGGACAACTTTTTGAGTTCACCGGCACTCATTATGAGTTGAGGCCTGAAGCCACTGAGAGGCGACGTATCCTGCACTGGCTGAGTACCTACTCTGAGTATGTGAAAGGGAAATACCGTTGCAACCGCGCCAATTCTGCCAGCGTCAATGAGGTTTATAACTATATGGTTTTGGCTGTGGCAGTTGACCCCAATACCATTAATCCCGATGGTTTGAACTGTGCCAACGGCGTTGTAAAGGTCAATTCAGATGGCACTCACTCGCTTGTACGGCATGACCCCAATCAGGTCTATACCTATGTTGGCTGCAAGTATGACCCCAATATTGACCCGACAGATTGCGATCGCCTTTTGGAGTGTCTTGAACCACCGCAACGTGAGATATTCTTGCGGACTGCTGCTGCTGCACTTAACCTCAAACTGGTGCGCTCGAAGTTGACGGGGCGGGGGGTAAAAGGTTTGCTGTGCTTCGGTGAGGGGTCTAATGGTAAGGACACGCTGCGGGCTGCGTTGGCCACTGTGTTTGGGCGGGGTATGACCGGAAAGTCGCTGTCAGATTTCAAGTCCTACGACAATGGCCGCAAGTTTTCCCTAGCAGGAGTTGAGGGGAGTATTTGCAATTGGGCTTCTGAAAACACGGCAAAGGTAGACTTAGACACTATTCAAAGTCTGAAGCAGTTAATCACGGGAGACCCTCTAGATATTGAGCGCAAGGGTAAGGATAGCTATGAGTACAAGCCTGCTGCAATTTTCTTTGCCAACTGCAACAAACTACCGTCTATCACTGGGGGAACGGCTGCGATTGATGACCGCTACGGCATCTTGAGCTTTAAGAAAACTTACAAGTACAACGCTGACCCGTCTCAGGGAGAGTTAGAGGCTGACCCGCGCTTTAAGGATGATGAGACATTCATCCTTCAACAAATTGCGCCGGCGATGCTTAACAAGATGTTGGAGCAAGAACTTAAGGAAGCACGGCGCGATCGGGGAGAAAATAGAAATTCGGTTCCGACCGTCGCAGAATTCCCAGAGCCGGCCGAACTGCTTAACCAGTTAAAAGCGCGACGCAAAAAGTCTAAGGCGGACTTGGCTGATATTGAGGTGGTTTTGGAGATACTTGAAACCGACAGGAGCGAAATTTGAGCGGAAAATAGGACTATCAGTAATACGATTAACCTGAAACCCTTACTCCATAAAAACCATACAAAATGAGCACGGAGGGATTCGAACCCCCGACCCTCAGGACCGGAACCTGATGCTCTATCCACTGAGCTACGTGCCCTCAACTTTTTTGACTATATCACGTCTTGGCTAAAATAGCTAGTCCGATCGCAAATTCGATCGCTAGCCTCCACATCCCTTAACAATCCAGCAATTGCCTTCGAGTCGCCCGGATTCTTGCCCACGCACGCTGACTGACTAAACTAAATCTACCATTCCCCATCGACTTGACTCAACTAGCCCTTAAATAAAGTGTCTGGGGCATTTCTCCTCGCCTCCTACTAAAAAATCTGCCTAAATTGTCAAAATCATAGGACAATTGATACAATAACAGCCTATAACATCGCCAATACTAGATTTAAATTAGATCGGGGGTTGAGCATCTACCGCAGCGAATAACCACAAAACAATTACCTATAGCTAATTGGCCGTTGATGGCGCTGCTTTTGAGACAGATTGTACCAGGACTGTCCTAGATTAAGTTCACCAAACCTCTCAAACTTATGGTTTTTAAACTTTTAGAGAAACTTCCCCTGCGAACTGTACTGATAGTTCCCTTTGTACTGCAAATAGTCGGAGCCGTGGGACTTGTAGGATATCTTTCTTTTAGAAACGGACAAAAAGCAGTTAATAACTTAGCTAGTCAGTTGATGAGCGAAGTTAGTGCTCGCGTCGAGCAAAACCTGCAAATTTACGTCGCCACGCCCCATCAAATTAATCAAAGCAAGCTGGATGCAGTCAAACTGGGGCTGTTAAACATGGAAGATTTATCAGCTTGGGAGCAATACCTGTGGCGGCAAGTACAATTATATCCTTATATCAATTTTACATCCATTGGTAATAAAAATGGAGAATATAGAACCGGAGAAAAACTTTCCAATGGCTCCCTGATGATTAATATGTCAGGACGCTCTACTGGGCTTGACTTTTATTCTTACAATACTAACAATACAGGCGATCGCACTACAGTAGCAACTGTTGTCAAGTCTTTCGATATTCGCCAACATCCTTCATACCAAAATGCGGCTAACGCAGGCAAACCCACTTGGAGTTCAGTTTACATTTCTTTTTTGGAGCCGACATTAATCATCAGCGCTCTACAACCAGTCTACGAAAATGACCAACTGGAAGGAGTATTAATTACTGCCTTGCGCCTCGATCACATTGGTCAATTTTTAAACAGTCTCAAAGTTGGCAAATCGGGACAGGCATTTATCATGGAAAGAAACGGCACCCTGCTGGCAACTTCCACTTCCGAAAAACCTTTCCGTACCAGAAGTAATAACAAAGAACTGTTTAAAGCTGAAGAAAGTGTTGATGCTACGACTCAAGCTACTGCAAAATATGTAGCAAGTCATTTTCAAAAATTAAAAGAAATTAAAGCTTCCTATACTTTAAATTTTCCAATAGAAGGCAAACCACAATTTGTCAAAGTCCTACCCTTTCAAGATGGCAAAGGTTTAGACTGGCTAATTGTGGTCGTGGTTCCCGAAGCTGATTTCACCGCTGAAATAGATGCCAATACCCGCATGACGATTTGGTTATGTTTGGCTGCTTTAGGAGTAGCTGTAGTCATTGGAATTTTTACTTCTCGGTGGGTGACAAATCCTATTTGGCGCTTAAATACAGCAGCCAAAAACCTTGCCAAAGGTGAATGGAATCAAACATTAGAAATTCAACGTAAAGACGAATTGGGAGAATTAGGCAAAGCATTTAACAGCATGGCTCAACAACTGCAACATTCTTTTGAAAATCTCGAAAATAGAGTGGAAGAACGGACGGCAGAATTAGCTGTAGCTAAAGACAAAGCTGAAGTCGCAAATCAAGCTAAAAGTACCTTTTTGGCTAACATGAGTCACGAATTGCGATCGCCTCTCAATGCAATTCTCGGCTTTTCCCAACTAATGACTCGCAGCCAAACTCTATCGCGAGAAGACCAAGAAAATATGAACATAATTAGCAGCAGCGGAGAACACCTGCTCACCCTAATTAACAATGTTCTCGATTTATCCAAAATTGAAGCGGGACGCACTACCCTCAATCCCAAAAAAATAGACATTTATCGCCTGCTGTGCGATGTCGAAGATATGTTTCAATTAAAAGCAGATGACAAAAAATTGCAGTTGGTTTTTGACCGCAGTCCTGATGTACCACAATACGTGGAAACTGACGAACTAAAATTGCGACAAGTCTTAATTAATCTGCTTAACAACGCTCTCAAATTTACTGATGAGGGTGGTGTATCGGTTAAAATTAGCAAGCAGGCAGAATCGGAAAGTTCTCCGATGTTAGAAAAGTCTAAAAAAATCAAGAATCGGCAAATTAAAGATGTTCAAGACTCCGAATTAGCTCTGTATAAAAATGCTAATTTTGCCTCGCCAATTCCCCTTGATGATTCAATCTATGCCCCGGATTCAGTCCCGGTTAATTCTTCTTTGTTTCTGCATTTTGAAGTAGCAGATACAGGGAAGGGTATTTCCCAGGAAGAATTAGATAATCTTTTTGAACCTTTTGTACAAACACAAACAGGAAAAGACTCCCAAGAGGGTACAGGATTAGGTTTGCCAATTAGTCGCAAGTTTGTTGAATTAATGGGTGGTGAAATGAGTGTCAGTTCCTCGGTGGGACAAGGTACAGTTTTTAAGTTTGATATTCAAGTTATTGTGGTCGAAAGTGCTGAATTTGAAAACAAAAGATTAACTAGCCATGTGATTGCCTTGGAACCCAACCAACACCCCTATCGAATTTTGATAGTAGACGATAAACCGCTCAATCGCCAACTATTAATTAAAATCCTGAATCCTCTGGGATTTCAATTGAAAGAAGCCATAAATGGTCAAGAAGCTATTGAAATTTGGGACAGTTGGGAACCGCATTTAATTTGGATGGATATGAGAATGCCTGTGATGGACGGTTACGAAGCAACGAAACACATAAAAGGCACTGTCAAAGGTCAAGCTACTGCGATTATTGCACTCACTGCTAGTGTTTTGGAGGAGGAACGGGCAGTGATTTTGTCAGCGGGTTGCGATGCCTTTATGCGGAAACCTTTCCGGGAAGCCGAGATTTTTGATGCTATGCACAAACATATTGGAGTGCGCTATATTTATGAAAATACAAAGGAAGTTAATGTACTGAAAACAAACAATGGGGATTTTGAGGTACTTACTGTGGATGCTTTCAACGGATTACCCCAGCAATTAGTAGCTGAGTTAAAGCTGGCCATACTGAATATAGATCTGGATTTAATAGATAGCTCGATCGCCCAAATTAGTTTGCAGAATCCTTTACTGGCCAGTGCGATCGCAAATTGTATAGAGAATTTTGACTACGATCGAGTGTTGAATTTAATTTCTGAAACAAAATACCATGAATAACGACACGAATACTAACAACGGTAATATCTTAGTAGTAGATGATACACCAGCTAATTTGCGCCTGTTAGCGGGAATATTGAATGGAAAGGGCTATAAAGTCCGCCCAGTCCCTAATGGTGAATTGGCACTTTCTGCTGCTAGGGGAATGCCTCCAGATTTGATTTTACTGGATATTATGATGCCGGAAATGAATGGCTATGAAGTATGTCAAAAAATCAAAGCAGATGAACGTACTCGCGACATTCCGGTAATTTTTATTAGCGCGATTAACGATGTGCTAGATAAGGTAAAAGCTTTTGCTGTAGGCGGTGTAGATTATATTACCAAACCTTTTCAAGTTGAAGAGGTGTTGGTGAGAGTGGAAACTCATTTGGCGATGTGTAAGTTGCAAAATAAACTCAAACAAAAAAATGAAGAGTTAACAGTCGCTTTAGCACAATTAAAAGCAACTCAAAATCACTTGGTACAGTCGGAAAAAATGGCCGCGCTGGGACAACTGATTGCTGGGATTGCTCACGAAATCAATACGCCCCTAGGTGCGATTCGATCGTCTATTGGCAACATTAACAATCTTTTGGATAATAATCTAGAAAGTTTGCCCGTTTTTTTTAAAGAACTTTCCGTCGATCGCCAGCAAGATTTCGTGAATTTAATGCACAGTTCCAGCAAACAAGATTACTCTTTATCGACGCGAGAAAAACGGGAATTCAAAAGAGGTGTGAAGCAGCAGCTAGAGTTCCAAGAGATTGGTAATGCGGACAGTCTTGCTGGTATGTTAGTCAATCTCGGCTTGCAGACAGATTTACAATCGTTTTTGTCGCTCTTAAAAGACCCCGATAGCGAAAAAATTATCAAGACAGCTTATGAGTTTTCTAGTATTCAGAGAAGTGCTAAAACGATCGCTACCGCTACCGAACGTGCAGCAAAAGTCGTGTTTGCGTTGAAAAGTTATGCGCGTTACGACTTTAATGGAGAAAAATTAGAGGTGAATATTGGTGAGGGAATCGAAACTGTATTAACTCTTTACCAGAATCAACTCAAACACGGTGTCGAAGTCATCAAAAACTATCAAGCCGGAGTGCCAGCGGTATGGTGTTATCCCGACGAACTCCATCAAGTTTGGACAAATTTAGTGCATAATTCTTTACAAGCGATGGACGATAAAGGAATTTTAAGAATTGATATAGTACATGAAAATAACTGGGTAAAAGTTAGCATTACCGATAGTGGCAAGGGAATTCCGCCTGAAGTATTGCCCAAAATATTTGAGCCGTTCTTTACTACTAAATCTATGGGCGAAGGCAGCGGTTTAGGATTGGATATTGTCCGAAAAATAATTGATAAACATCAGGGTAAAATTGATGTCGAATCGATGCCTGCTAAAACTACATTTGCAGTCTCTTTGCCAATAAATTTACCGGAGTAGGTAAGTGGGTTATGGGCTCGCAATAAGTCCCTGTCGGGATTGTATAATTAATTGGGAAATCTTGCCGATCGCGATCGCCCAATCAGCATACTATACTCAAAGAGGAAACAAGCCATGGTTAAACCAGCAATTCTGTGTGTGGACGATGAAATATCGGTACTGGAAAGTCTGGAAATAGAACTGCAACAGGCTTTTAACGGACATTATCTCTACGAATTTGCTGAAAGTGCGGCCGAAGCACTGGAGATTATTGCAGAGTTATGTCAAGATGAGGTGAATATACTCGTGATTGTCTCTGATTGGTTAATGCCTGGAATGAAAGGAGATCAGTTGCTGATCGAGATTCATCAAAAATATCCAAAAATTGTGACTGTGATGCTGACTGGACAAGCTGACAAAGATGCCATTGAACGTACCAAAAATCAAGCAAACGTCCATGCTTTATTAGCAAAACCTTGGAACCATCAAGAATTAATTGAAGCGATTAAGTCTGGTATAGGAAGATTATGAAAAAACCAGTCATTGTTTGTGTAGATGACGAGCCGACTATACTAGATAGTCTGGAAATTGATTTGCTCAAAGCCTTTGAAGATAAATATTTAATTGAAACCACAGAAAGTGGTGAAGAAGCCTTAGAGTTACTATCACAATTAATCGCCGATAATTATGAAGTTCCTTTGATTATTTCCGATCAGATCATGCCGAACATGAAAGGAGACGAACTACTAAGGAACGTTCATGCTATATCTCCGAAATCTCTGAATATTATGCTGACTGGACAAGCGGATTTGGAAGCGGTTACTAATGCTATTAACTATGCCAAATTATATCGCTATATCGCTAAGCCTTGGCAGCCGGACGATTTGAAACTAACTGTGACCGAGGCAATATATAAGTATTTTCAGGAGAAACAACTTGCGGAAAAACAAGTAGAACTTCAGGAGATGAATCAGGAATTAGCAAAATTAAGTCGCAAGCAGGCAAGGTTAATTGCGACACTCCACGAAAACGAAAGTCGCTTGAGGCAATATTTGGAAGCGATGCCGTTGGGTGTGTGCGTGCTGGATGCCAGCGGTCAATCTTTTTATGCAAATCAGAAAGCGCGGGAGATATTTGGCAAAGGAACTGTGCCGCATATTAATTCTGAGCAAAAAGCAGCTATTTATCAATTTTATAAATCAGGAACAAATCAGAGATGTCCTGTAGAAGAATTGCCAATTATGCGCGCACTTCGGGGCGAAAATGTGCGGACTGAAAGTGTAGAAATTCGTGCGGGTAATAAGATTATTCCCGTTGAAAGTTGGGCGACTCCAATTTATGATTCTCTAGGGGAAATTTCCGATGGGATTATCGCTTTTACTGATATTACGGAACGGAAGAAAGCGGAAGCAGCGTTAATTCAAGCTGAGGAGAAGTATCGCAGCATATTTGAAAATGCTCTTGAAGGTATTTTTCAGACTACGACAGACGGACATTTTATTAGTGTTAATCCGGCTCTAGCTCAAATCTACGGCTATGATTCGCCAGCAGAATTGATAGCAAGTGTTAATGATATTGAGCACCAATTGTATGTGATGCCGAATCGCCGTCAAGAGTTTCTGAATTTGATGAAACACCACGGTACTCTATCTGAGTTTGAGTCTCAGGTTTACTGCAAAGATGGTAGGATTATTTGGATTTCTGAGTATGCACGCACTATTTTTGATGGGAATGATGAAGTGCTTTACTACCAGGGTTTTGCAGAGGATATTACTTTGCGAAAAGAGGTAGAAATGGAACGGCTCAGGTTTACCAATGATTTGGAAAAAGCTTTAGTAGCAGAAGAAAAGTTAAATGAGGAACTGTCAGAAAGTGAAAATCGGCTGACTCAATTACTGGAAGCGATGCCGGTGGGAATATTTGTCGTAGATGCTAAGGGAAAACCTTGCTACATGAATTCGGCCGGTACAAGGATATTTGGTCAAGGTTTAGTTTGCGATGTTATTCCTGGTAAGTTACCAGAAGTTTATCAAGCTTATTGTGCGGGAACTAATCAATTATATCCCATGGATCGCCAACCGGTGATTCGGGCCCTGCGAGGAGAAGTTGTGCGTGTTGATGATGCGGAAATTCACCGCCCGGATCGGATTGTGCCGATCGAGGTTTGGGCGACACCAATTTACGACGAAGGAAAAAATATAGTCTATGCGATCGCAGCATTTCAAGATATCACAGAACGTCAATGTGTAGAAAAAGAGCGCCGTCAATTCACAGACGACTTAGAAAAAGCCCTAGCAGCAGAAGAAAAATTAACAGATGCTTACGGGAGATTTGTGCCGCATGAATTTCTGTATTTTCTGGGATATGAAAGTATTTTAGAGGTGAAATTAGGGGATCAGGTACAAAAAGAAATGTCGGTGCTATTTTCAGATATTCGTGATTTCACAACGCTATCTGAAACTATGAATCCCCAAGAAAATTTTCAATTTATTAATGGTTATTTATCGCGGATGGAACCCGCAATTACTGATAATTATGGGTTTATTGATAAATATATTGGCGATGCGATTATGGCATTGTTTGATGGTAGTGCAGACCATGCTGTGAAAGCTGGAATTGTGATGCTAGAGCAACTAAATGAATACAATACTACTCGTACTCAACCCGATCGCCAGCCGCTACAAATTGGCATTGGCATCAATACAGGTTCTTTAATGTTGGGGACTGTTGGGGGGCAAAATCGGATGGATAGTACGGTGATTAGTGATGCAGTAAATTTAGCCTCCCGCATTGAAAATTTGACGAAAGAATACGGAGTATCGATGTTAATTACTCACAATACTTTTATCCAGTTGGAAGAAGTTTATGATTTGAGGTTAGTCGATCGCGTCAAAGTTAAAGGTAAATCGCGACCCATCACAGTTTATGAAGTATTTGAGGCGGATGGGCCGGAGTCGCGACAGAAAAAGTTAGAGACTAAAGCCATCTTTGAACAAGCTTTGGTATATTATCATAGCAACAGGTTTGTAGAAGCTAGAGAATTATTTTCGGCCTGTCTGCAACACCATCCTACAGATAGTGTAGCTCAAATTTATATACAACGGTGTGTCAAACTAGCGATCGCCACTGTTTGACTCAAGCAAGGCTGTATTCTATTTAAACGGGCAGACATACAGAGACTATGGTTGATAAATTCGGGGAACTTTCTATTTTTAAGTTTCCGCCATGTAATTCTGTAATCCGTTTCACAATTGCCAAACCTAATCCCAAACCTGCTTGTTGGTAAAGTTGGCGATCGAATTGCATATAAGCTTCGATTTGTGAAATTTGCTCGGAAGTCATACCCCGTCCTTCGTCTTTCACCGACAGAATGAACTTCTGATTTTCCACCCAAACACTCACCAAAACTGGTGTTCCTTCTGAAGAAAATTTGAACGCATTGTCCAGGAGTTCCTCAAGAACTTTTGTCAGCTTCACAGAATCTATTGCTACCGATGAATTTTGCAAGCTTAATTTTAAATCGTCTATTCTATTAGCCAGCTTTGCTTGCTGCCGCGCTTTTTCTGATAGCAAAGATTCTACGCAGCTAAATTTGCTGTTTCGCATCTCCTTAATTAATTCGGGATTGGTTGCTGATATTTCCAGATCTGTATATAGCAAAAAATTCTGAATTAGTCGGTACAAGCGATGGCCGGAAATTTGGATGTGACCGATCATTTCTAAAATATCCGATTCCTCAAAAACCTTATATTCCGACAATATCAGTTCAGAAAAACCGAGAATTGCATTCAAAGGAGTGCGCAATTCGTGAGGTAAGGACGTACTAATATTGGAACGTAAATCGTCAAGTTTTTTTTGGGATTGACTGCTAATTGCTTTGTGTTTTTCCAGTCTAATCGCAACAGCTTTTAGCAGTTGTTGTGGCGTACAAGGTTTGGTTATGTAATCGTCAGCTCCCAGTTCCATCCCTAGGCGAATGTCTGTTTTTTCAGCTTTGGCTGTGAGAAAAATAAACGGAATTGTTGTAGTTAAAGGCTCTGCTCGCAATGCTTTGAGGACACCGTGACCGTCAATTTCTGGCATCATCATGTCGCACAAAATTAAGTCCGGCATATGTTCGATCGCCATTTTGATACCGACTTTGCCGTTAGCAGCTCCTAGGGATACAAAATTCTCGGCTTCTAGCAAGTCTAAAATATTTTCTCTAATCGCTGCTTCGTCTTCAATTACCAAAATTTTTGCCATAGTTATTTATGCGGTGATTTATTGTAGTTAATTTCTGAATTTATCCGGTTTTTAAATTGTGTGTGTTTTGAAGATTTTTACCACGGAGTAATTAGCTATTTTGGGCAGAATTACAAATTAAAGGTAGGGTGATTTTAAAATTTGTCCCTTTGCCTTTTTGACTGTGTATGACTATCTGGCCACCGTGGAGTTCTACAGCTCTTTTGACAATTGCTAAACCGAGACCTGTTCCCGAAATATTGCCGACATTTGTAGCGCGATAAAATGTTTCCCAAATTCGCTTTTGATCGGATTTGGGAATCCCGATTCCTCGGTCTTGAATTTGAAAAATAACTTCTCCATTTTGAGTTTTCAGGTGTAAATCAACTGATGTTCCGGCTGGAGAATACTTGAGGGCATTTGAGAGTAAATTTCCCAATATTTGCCTGAGTAGTTTTTCATCCATTTCAGCTTTGGTGTTGTCGCCGGAGACAATCAAGGCGATGGGGTGTTGGTTGCTATCATTGAGTTGTTGTTCTTCTATAATCTGACGGCAAAATTTTTCCAGGTTTAAGGAAACTGGTTGAAACTGTAGTGTATTGGCTTCGATTTTACCTACTACTAGGATATCTTCTAATAACTCTGTCATGCGTTGAATCGCTAGTTGAATCCGCACAAAATGAGTCGATTTTTTCTCGCTCGACCAATTTGAGCTGTAATCTTGTAGCAATCCAGCGGAAAATTGGATTGTTGTCAGGGGGGTGCGAAACTCATGGGAAACCATGCTCACAAATTTAGCTCTGAGTTCTGAAAGTTCCTTTTCTCGTGCCAGGGTTTTAAGAATTTCGGCTTCAGCTCGCTTGCGATCGCTAATATCCCGTCCTTCAGCAATCAGCAGCAAAACTTGTCCTGTGTCATTTTTGACTGGCTTGAGGGATAAATCCACCGTCACAATTTGGTCGCCTTTTCCTAACAAGTCTATTTCTTTGCGAAAAAACTCACCTTGACTAGCTTTACTGATTCCTTCTTTTAATTGTGCTTTAGCATGGGGTGACTGTTGCCAAATCGGCTGTTCCCAAATCGGGTAGCCCACAATATTTTGCGATCGCATTCCTGTAAACTCCAGAGCTGTTTCGTTAACTTCCAGCACAATTCCATCGGGAGTTAGTAGCTTTGTCAGTTGAAATGAGGAGTCAAAAATTGCCCGAAAACGTCGCTCGCTTTCCCTGAGCATTTGAAAAGTTTGGGAACGTTCAATAGCGTAACGGATTGTGCGCACTAACAATTGAGTAGTAATTTGACCTTTGACTATGTAATCTTGAGCGCCCAAGCGGACAGACTTGAGTCCAACGGCCTCATCATCCCACCCAGTCATTACCACCACTGCCGTATCCGGTGCCACTTCTCGCAAGCGAGTTAGGGTTTCCAAACCGTGGCTATCGGGCAAAGAAAGGTCGAGCAAAACTAGATCGAAAGATTGTTTGCTCAGATGTGCGATCGCCGAGTGTAGGAACTCAACGCACACCAGTTCCCACTCGACTCCTACAGATGCTTCTAACAATTCTGCAAGCAAATCAGCGTCAGTCGGATTGTCTTCTACCAACAGAATCTTAATCCACATAGCTTTGATGTTATTTATCCTCAGATTGCCACGGGGCAAATACGATCTTAAACTATTTTACTTTACCCTTCTATTTGTAACTTGAAAATTAGAGTTTGGCAAGGGTCTACACCACCCCGATAACTATTCTATCCATTAAACGATAGGAAGTTTGACTACTGCTAGCCAGAACTCCTCAATTAACCTAACTACCTTAGTAAATTGTAAGAAATCTACTGGTTTTGTAATATAACAGTTGGCATGGAGCGAGTAGGACTTGATAATATCCTCTTGGGCTGCTGAAGTGGTGAGAATCAATACTGGAATCAGTTTTAAATTTGGGTCTGTCTTAATTTCTTTCAGGACTTCTACACCGCTTTTTTTAGGCAAATTCAAATCCAGCAAAATTAAGTCTGGACGCGGTACTTCCTTGTAAGGTGCTTTTTTTCGTAAAAAATTGATGGCTTCTACTCCATCTTCGACAAAATGCAAGTTATTTAAAATTTTACCGTTGCTGAGGGCTTCCATTGCCAAGTCAGCATCGCTGGGAGAGTCTTCAACTAACAAAATTTCTATTGGTTTAACTTGGGTGTGAGGAGTCATAATTTGCTTATCCTGATGACGATCTAAAAAAAATATTCAAAATTTGATGTTGCAACTGTTAACGATCGGAATAGTAAAGTAAAAAGTAGCGCCTTCTTCCGGCAAAGACTCAACCCAGATCCGTCCGCCGTGGCGTTCCACAATTCGCTTGCAAATCGCCAAACCTATGCCAGTACCTAAATATTCGCGACGGGAGTGCAAGCGCCCAAAAATGATAAAAATGCGATCGGCATACTCTGGATCGATGCCAATCCCGTTATCGCGGACACTGAACAGCCATTCATCATCTTGTATGATAGCAGTAATATGAATTATGGGGACCTCTTCGCGGCAGAATTTGATGGCATTACCGATCAAATTTTGGAATAATTGCACCAGTTGAAATTCATCTGCCATCACCGTGGGCATCACATCCTTGGTAATAATAGCTTGCTTTTCGGCGATCGCAATTTGCAAATTGCACAAACTTTGCTCCACCGCAGCGTTGCAGTCAGCAATCTCAAATTCCTGAGCCCTAGTTCCCAATCTCGAATAAGCTAACAAATCATTAATTAATTGTTGCATTCTGGAAGCACCATCAACAATATGATTAATATATTTATCTGCTTTAGCATCCAAATTGCCTTGATAGCGCTGGGCCAATAATTGAGTGTAACTGGTAACAGCTCTTAGAGGTTCTTGTAAATCGTGGGAAGCCACATAAGCAAATTGTTCTAATTCCTCGTTAGAACGCTTCAAATCTTCTGTAAGTTGCAGCATTTGCTGCTCTACCTGTTTGCGGTCTGTAACATTGTAAACCAAGGCACAGGAAGACAGCATACAACCAAATTCATCCATAACCGGACTGGTAGAAATATAAGTCCAAACATCTTTACCATCCTTACTCTTAAGCTTAGATTCATGTTTTTCACTAATTCCCTGTTTACGCCGCTCCACATATTGGCTAGTTAGCTGTTGTTCCTGTTCATCCATGAAATCAAAAATCCGCCTTCCCAACATTTCTGAGTCTGTATAACCGAGCATTCGCGCCATGGCGTGGTTGACGTAAGTGGTGCGAGCATTGCTGTCAATTACCCAAATACCTTCTTCAGCTAATTCCACTATTTGTCTGTATCGAAATTCACTTTCCTGTAATGCTCTTTCCGTTAGTTTACGCTCAGTGATATCTTTCATAAAACAGTGGTATCCATTAAATATCCCTTGTTCGTCATCAGCTTTTACCATGGTGATTTGGTTGTAAAAAAACAAGCCATCTTTCCGCACACCTCTAGCTTCAACTTCTACTTTGCCAGAAATCAGCATTTCCCGCTCGGCTAACATCAACATCTCAACATCGTCAGGATGTACAATCTGCTTCCATCCCATCCCAATCATTTCTTCTGGTTCGTAGCCAAATTTATGAGCGTAAGCCCGGTTAACGCTCAAGTAGCGTCCCTCAATATCCAGCCTCCCAATACCTTCCACCGCATTTTGCATAGCAGTATTCAGTTCCCGCACCTCTTTTTCAGCTTGCTTGCGTGTGGTAATATCCTGACCAATGCCCAAAAAACCGTTAATATTTCCCTCGCTGTCAGATAAAGCAGTAACCGATAGCAGCACCGGAAACCGCGAACCATCTTTACGAATATAAGTCCATTCATTCTCGTCAGGTATTCCCCGAATGGGCAAGGTCACAAAAACCTCAATTCCCGGCTCTATTTTTACTCCCAATTCTTGATAAAGAACTTCAGCTCTCTGCTCCACCTCCACAGGATCATGAATTATTGCTGGTGTTAATTTACCCACAACTTCCTCTACGGAATAGCCTAAAAGTTGCTGAGCGGCCCGATTAAATGTTTTAATTACACCGTCGGCATCTGTGGAAATAATTGTGTAATTAGCACTGTTAAGAATCGCCTTTTGCAGTTGGGTTAATTCCCACAAAGCTGTAGATATTTGTTGACGTTCTGCGATTTCTATTTGCAATTGTTGGTTGGCAATTTCTATCTCATTAGTACGCTGAGCAACTCGACGCTCCAGGCTTTCATTTAGCAGTCGATTTTCCTCTTCTACGTGCTTGCGTTCGGTAATATCGGTAATAGTACCAACATAACCTTTAACCTCCCCATTCTCGTCGATTTGCCCGACAGCTTGACCAAATACCCACCGGACACTATGGTTATCAATACTTTGAAAACGGTACTCAGATTGAAAGGGCAATTTTTCCTGGGCAGCCCGATACCATTCCGCAAAAACGCGCTGACGGTCGTCAGGATGAATACTTTGCACCCACCCTGTTCCGAAAGCTTCTTCGCAGGTAATTCCAGCAATTTGACACCAGCGTTCGTTGACGTATAAACAATTTCCTAAAGTATCAGTATAAAATATTCCCACTGGCGAAACTTCAGTTAAAGTTTGATACCTAGCTTCACTTTTTCGACGTTCAGCTATTTCTATTTGTAGTCTGTGATTAATTATCTCTAATTGAGTGGGACTGGGGAGAGCTAATGCTTGGGGAATTAAAGGAATTAATATGAAAGCGGTGTAAACAGAAATAGCTGCGGTAATCAGTTTCAAGATGCCAAACAGCCAATAAACAGGATACCACAGCGTCCAAACTGCCATCACATGAGTAGTGCCGCAGGAGATAATAAAGGCTCCAAACAGCCAAAAAATGTTACGAAAGGGCAAGTCTTGTCGCTGGTGGACAAAATAAAGCAGCGATAGAGGTATGGAGTAATAGGCGAAGGCAATCAGCGAATCAGAGACTATGTGGAGTCCAACTAAATCTCGCTGCCACAGGTAACAGTGGCCATGAGGAATATACTTCCCGGTGAATAACAGGTTATTTAAAAAATTCCAGAGCATAAGGTGCGATTTACAGACAATCAATAGAATAAAACCGGCTCTGACCCATAACCTATAACTTATCTCAAATTTTGGAGGTCGATCGGCGGTTTCAACCCAGATTCCGCACCCCCCCCCAACGCAGGGCTGTTTCATTCTCTTGTAGGGGCCGCCCCCCGTGGCTGCCCCAATCTCTGAAACACTTACAAAATTGTGGATGGGGAGGGCGGGCACGCACCATCCACCGCCCCTACAAAAGATGGGGAGGGTAGGCACGGGGGCACTACCCCTACAAAAGCATCGTTTTCTTGAGAATGAAACAGCCCTGGGATGCTCCCGTATTGCAGGTTTATGAAGTAAGGACTTCATAAACCTGGGATACACTGTATTTACTCGATCGCGATTTCCACGGGTGGCGCAATCAAAACAATAAATAACAATCAAAAGAATAAGGAGTTCGAGAGCCTGAGCATGACCAATAATTTCTTGATGGTACAAGCCCCCGGATTTACCCGTGGAATCAATCCAAAATCTAAAATCCAAAATCCTCAAGCCCCCGAATTTATCCGTGGGGTCAATCTAAAATCTAAAATCTAAAATCTAAAATCTAAAATCGAATGACTGATGTGACAATTGATTTGACTAACTGCGATCGCGAACCGATTCATATTCCAGGGCTGATTCAGCCGCACGGGGTTTTGCTGGTTTTGCACAATCCCACCCTAGAAATTGTTCAGGTGAGCCGCAATACCGAAGCTGTGATGGGTCGCCAACCGGAGGAGTTGCTGGGCCAGCCGCTGTCAGACTTATTGGATGCCAAGCAGATTAAGCTGATGCAACAATGTCTGGCAGAGGATTTTGAGGGCATCAATCCCCTCAACCTGTCGATCAAGCGGGGGAATAAATCGATCTATTTTGATGGGATTGTGCATCGTTTGCAGGCTGCCATTGTACTAGAATTGGAGCCGAAAAAAGCGAAGGGAAAAACAGACTTTTTTGATTTTTATCAACAGGTAAAAGGAACCATTACTCGGATTCAAAAAGCACCCACGTTGCTGAATATGTCCCAGATCGTGGTTAAGGAAGTCCGGCGGATCACTGGCTTCGATCGCGTGATGGTTTACCGATTCGCTCCAGACGGGGCAGGCAGTGTCATTGCTGAAGACACCAATCAAGAAACGTCCTATCTGAATTTGCACTACCCAGCCTCCGACATTCCTAAGCAAGCCAGACAGCTCTATACGCTCAACTGGCTGCGGCTGATGCCAACTACCAGCTACCAGCCCGTTACGTTAATTCCAGCGACCAATCCCTTCACGAATCAACCGCTCGATTTGAGTTTGTCGGTGTTGCGAAGTGTGTCGCCAATTCATCTAGAGTACCTGCAAAATATGGGCGTGGATGCTTCTATGTCCATTTCTCTAATGCACGATCAAAAGCTCTGGGGATTGATCGCCTGCCATCATTTGTCGCCTAAATATGTTCCCTACAATATCCGCACTGTTTGCGAGTTTATTGGGCAGGTGATGTCTGTGGAACTAACGAACAAAACAGCCACCGAAGACATTGACTACAAAATGCAATTGAAGTCTTTGCAAACTCAATTTGTCGAAGCATTGTCTCAGGCTGAGAATTTGCTGGATGGAATGGTGCAACTGAAATCTCAACTACTGAATCTGGTGAATGCCACCGGAGTGGTGGTTTGCAGTGGCAACGAGTATTTTCAAGTGGGCGTTTCGCCATCAGAGGAAGCAGTTCACGCCTTACTCGATTGGATTAAACCTCAATTGCATAACAGCTTGTTTGAAACCCGATCGCTCTCTAAAGACTATCCTGCTGCCGAATCGTTTAAGGCGATCGCCAGTGGGGTGTTAGCACTAGAAATTTCTAAAGTTCACCGCAATTACATTCTCTGGTTTCGTCCCGAAGTGATGCAAACCGTGAATTGGGGCGGCAACCCTAACAAGCCTGTAGAAGTTTCGGTGGATGGCAGTTTGCGGATGTCTCCGCGACTATCCTTTGACTTGTGGCAAGAAACGGTGCAAGGCTGTGCCGGGCCCTGGAAACCCTGTGAAATTGAAGCCGTGGCTGAACTGCGAAGCCTGATTGTGGGTGTGGTGTTGCGGCAAGCAGATGAACTGTCATTGATGAACTTTGAATTGCAGCGGAGCAATGAAGACCTTGACTCGTTTGCCTACATTGCCTCCCACGATCTGAAAGAGCCGCTGCGGGGCATTCACAACTACGCCAATTTCTTGATGGAGGACTATGAAGAAGTGCTCGACGAGGATGGGGTTGCGAAACTGCAAACTCTGGTGCGGCTGACTCAGCGGATGGAAGACCTGATCAATTCACTCCTCTATTTCTCGCGGTTAGGTCGCACCGAACTGATACGGCAAACGGTGAATTTGGATGACTTGGTGCATCAGACGATCGCCACCCTGACTATTGCCCGCCCACAAAACGAAGTCGAGTTTCGGATTCCCCAACCATTGCCCAGCATTGAGGGCGATCTGGCTCAGGTGAATGAACTCTTGACCAACCTGATCAGCAACGCGATAAAATACAATGATAAAGCGTCCAAGTGGATCGAAATTGGTTTCATCGCAGGGAATGAAGAAAATTCTGACCTTTACCCGCTGACCTTCTATGTGCGTGATAATGGCATTGGCATCTTGCAGGAGCATCTCGACAAAATCTTTCAGATCTTTCGCCGCCTGCATGGACGAGATGACTTCGGTGGTGGCACAGGGGTAGGATTAACGATTGCCCGCAAAATTGTGGAGCGGCACGGAGGCAGAATTTGGCTTGAATCTACCCCTGGTCAAGGCAGTACGTTTTATTTCACCTTGGGAGCGGAGACCATCGCGTAATATCAATTCCGGCTGCACCGGAATGATATAGAGGAGACGGCAGTGCCCATTGGTGTCAACTTAAGCCTGAAAGCCTTGATAAATCTCGTTTATATCCTAGTCTAGATCCCCCTAAATCCCCCTTAAGAAGGGGGACTTTGAGAAGAATCCTGTCCCCCCCTTCTTAAGGGGGGCTAGGGGGGATCTAGGCTTAATAGTCAAAAAGCAGTCTCTGACTGGGTTTGACGTTAAGTTGACACCAATCGGCAGTGCCCATTAGTGTCAACTTAAGCCTGAAAGCCCTGAGAAATCTGGTTTTTACCTGAGTCTAGATCCCCCTAAATCCCCCTTAAGAAGGGGGACGAAAGATCGGACTCTTGTCCCCCCCTTCTTAAGGGGGGCTAGGGGGGATCTAGGCTTAATAGTCAAACAGCAGTCTCTGACTGGGTTTGACGTTAAGTTGACACCAATCGGCAGTGCCCATTAGTGTCAACTTAAGCCTGAAAGCCCTGAGAAATCTGGTTTTTACCTGAGTCTAGATCCCCCTAAATCCCCCTT